>DATFGC010000514.1:0-8890 GCA_035249765.1 Gemmatimonadales bacterium
GGTGAGCGCCTGATGCCATGCGGTGATCGCCCCCGCCAGCTCCGACTTGACGGTCACGCCGCCGGGCCGGCTTTCGGGGTGCGCGGCTTGGGACGGCCCTTGAGGAAGTTCTCCCAGGACGGCTTCCCCGGCGCCCTGGGCTGGCTGGCGAAACGAATGGCCATGTCGGCCATGGCGGAGACGACCCACTCGAAATGAGTGGGGGTGAGCGAATAGATGTCCATGTCGGGGGCGGGATTCATGAAATCGATGGCGTAGGGAATCCCGTCCCGCACCGCCCACTCCATGGAATTCATGTCGTAGCCGAGGGCGCGGACCAGGGTCCGCGAATCGTCGACCACCCGCTTCAGCAGGGCGGGGGGAAGAAAGTCGAGCTCGGGGTGGTACTTCCGGGCCCGGGGGTCGTACTTGATCGGGCGGATCTGGTCCTGGCCGAGGCAGATGCAGCGGATGAACTCATCCCACTGAATAAACTCCTGCACGATCATGGTGAGCAGGCCGGAATGGTCGTAATGATGGAGCAGCTCGTCCATGGTGTGGCAGACGTAGACCTCCTTCCAGCCGCCGCCGTGGGCATCTTTCAGAATGCAGGGCAGCCCGACGTAATCCACGATGCCCTGCCAGTCCAGCGGGTAGGTCAGGTTGCGGAGCGACTCGGTGTGCACGATGCCGGGGATGTACTCCTTATTGGGCAGCACGACCGTTTTCGGGCTGGCGAGGCCCAGCGAGTGGCAGAGGGTGGCGCCGAAGAACTTGTCGTCGGCGCTCCACATGAACGGATTGTTGACCACGGTGGCGCCGGCCAGCACCGCGTGCTTGAGGTAGGTCCGATAGAAGGGGACCTCGTGGGAGATCCGGTCGATGATCACCCGGTACTCCGCCGGATCATCCATCCGGGGGGCGCCCAGCTTCACCAGCTCGGCGGTGACTCCCTCGTTCCGCCGGTTCACCTCTTCGATGAAGGCGGGAGGGAAACTCCACTCCCGTCCGACGATTAACCCGATCTTCGACATGCGGTCATCTCCTCGGGGCGCAACGGCGCAAAGGCGCTCGGGCGCAAGGTTTTTCTTTGCGCCTTTGCGTCATTGCGCCTTTCCGCCTAGTCGTGTCCCCCGATATACAACCGAATCATGCGCTCCCAGTAGGGCCAGTCATGGGCCCAGCCGTCCCACTCGCGGAGGGCGTTGCCGATGCCCTTGTCCCAGAGCATTCCGGAGAAGGCCACGTTGTTGGCATGGGACGGATCGTCCTTCCCGATCGCGAATATGATATCCTGCCGGCGGAACTCGGCGAGTCGGACCGGGTCGTGCTCGTGCCGCATGAAGTCGAAAGGGTTGCAGCTGTAGACATTGAGATCGGAATACCCCTCGGTCATGGACTTGACATCGTAGAGCCCGCTCATGCCGATGATCCGGTGGACCCGCCCCGGGTGCCGGAAGCCGAAGCAGGCGGCGTGGTAGGCGCCGAAGCTCGCGCCCACCGCAACCACGAACGGGTTGGGATTCACCTGCTCGGTGAACGGGAGCACCTCGGTCAGCAGATACCGGTCGTACTGGAGATGCCGCCAGGCGCGGGCGCCCGGGTGGATGGCCTTGTTGTACCAGCTCTCGTCGTGGACCTGGTCGAGGCAGAAGAGCTGGATCCACCCGGCGTCGAGGTGGTCCGAGAGCAGCTCGTGCATGTGCCGGTCACGCCACTCGTAACAGGTCCCCAGGGTGGTGGGGAAGACCAGCACCCGCGCGCCGGCATGCCCGAAGACCTCGATGGGCATCTCGCGGCCCAGCGACGGGCTGATCCAGCGGTGGTGCGCATGATGCATCCAGAAATCCTCGGTTCCTTAGCCGTCAGCCTTCAGCCGGCAGCCTTCAGCCATCAGCCATCAGCCTTCAGTCAATCCCTGGCTCCCTGGCTCCCTGGCTCCCTGGCTCCCTAACAAAAAGGGAATCGCCTCACCAAATCGCCGCCCCCACGCCAGCTCGTCGTGCTCGCCGCCCTCCTCCTCCACATAGGAGAAGTCCCGCCCCGGGATCCGTCCGGCGGCCAGGAGGACGTCGCGGAGCCGGCGGACATCGCGCAGGGTCTCGCTGCCTTCCCCGGTCCCCACGTCGAGATAGAGCCGGCCCACCGAGAGATCGGCCAGCTCTTCGACGAACCGGAGGATGGCCCCGCCGGCAAACCAGAGGGCGGGGCTCAGAGCCCCCGCGGCGCCGAAGACATCGGCGTAGCGAAACAGACCGTACAGACTGATGAGGCCGCCGAGCGATGAGCCGGCGATGACGGTATGGGAACGCTCGGGGCGGGTCCGGAAGGACGCATCCACCAGCGGTTTGACCGTTTCGGCCACAAAGGCGAGGTACCGGTCGCCGCCCCCTCCTCCATGGATAATATCGCGAAACGGGCCGTACTCATAGCGACGCCGGCGCCCCATGTTGGGGATCCCCACCAGAATCGGCGCCGCGCCCTCGGCGCCGGCCCGCTCCAGCGCGGGGATCAGGTCCCAGTCTCCGGCATAGCTGGTGGCGGGGTCGAACAGATTCTGCCCGTCCTGGAGGTAGACGACCGGATGCGGGGTGCTCGAGCCGGCATACCCGGGCGGGAGCGCAACCAGCAGGTCGCGGTAGTTCCGAAGCTGGGGGCTCAGCACCCCCGGCAGGACCTCAAGCGCCACCTGTCCCGGCGCCCCGGTCCCGGCGAGGGGATACTTCCGCCATTCTGGCATCGTGCTCCCGGACATCCTGTCCCGAATGAAAGGGCTTAACTTAGTCCGGTCCCCACCCTTCTCCGAGGAGCACGTCATGCGTCGTCCTGCTCGCAGTGCCGGGCTGGTCCTGGCGGTCGCGTTCGGGTCCACTTCCGCCGCGGCACAGGGAGGCGCGCCGGTAACCCGCACCGGTCTTTCGCTCACGCCCTACATCGGGGTGATCGTCCCCACCGCGGACCTGATCGAATTCAACAGCCAGACCACCAAGCTCTCCACCGCCATCGTCTTCGGGGGACGGCTCGGCATCGGGCTGGGGCAGCGCTTCGGCATCGAGGCCGACCTGGGGTATTCGCCGGCGACGCTGGACTACTCTTCCGCGGGCGCCAGCGTCAATCAGGATGTGCGGATTCTCACCGGAAGCGCGCGGGCCAACCTCTACCTGATTCCCCGGACCAGTCCCTTCTGGATCGCGATCAACGGCGGCATCGGCGCGGTCCGGCACACCTTCAAGACCGGCACCGCGGGCACCACGGCGTTCGAGCCGGGCACCAACGTCGGCGGGGTGGTCGGCGCGTCGGCCGGGATCCGGATCGGCCGTCTGCTGGCGCTGCACATCGGGGCGGAAGACTACCTCTACACCGCGTCGTTCGACGTGGCGGGAACCAAAACGGCGGGACAGAAGCAGCACGACATTCGAATTACGGGGGGCGTGCGAGTGCCGTTTCTGGGGTTTTGAGACGCAAAGACGCAACAGAGTCTCTACCGGTATCCCCGGGCCTGGAGCTCGAACAACTCGGCATACCGCCCGTGCTGGGCCAGCAGCTCCTCGTGGGTGCCTGAGGCCTCGACGGTGCCGTCGGCGAGGACCAGGATGCGATCGGCCATGCGCACGCTGGAGAAGCGGTGGGAAATCAGGACCGCGGTCTTGCCCTCGCTCAGCTCCTTGAACCGGGTGAAGACCTCGAACTCGCTTCGGGCATCGAGCGACGCGGTCGGCTCGTCCAGGATCAGCAGCTCGGCGTCGCGCATATAGGCCCGGGCGATCGCCACCTTCTGCCATTCCCCGCCCGAGAGATCCACACCCTTCCGGAACCGCTTGCCGATCACCTGGTCGTAGCCCATCGGGAGCCTGGCAATCACCTCGTCGGCCAGGCTCTGCCTGGCGGCGTGCTCGATCCGGGGGCGGTCGAGGCGGGCCTCGATGCGACCGACCGCGATGTTCTCCGCCGCGGTCATGTGATAGCGCACGAAATCCTGGAAAATGACCCCGATGTTGGCCCGCAGCCCGGCGAGGTCGTATTCCCGGAGGTCGTGGCCGTCGAGCAGGATGCGCCCCTCGTCGGGGTCGTAGAGCCGGGCCAGCAGCTTGACCAGGGTGGTCTTGCCGGCGCCGTTCTCGCCCACCAGGGCGAGGACCTCTCCGGCGTGCAGCGTGAAATTCAGATGCCGGACCGCCCAGCGGTCGGCTCCGGGATAGCTGAACCCCACGTCCTCGAAGCTGAAGCCCTGGGCGACCTTCCGAGGAAACGGGCGCGGGTTGGCGGGGGAGCGGATCTCCGGCTCGATCTCGAAAAAAGAGAAGAGATCGTCGAGATACAGCGCCTGGCCGGCGGTGTGGGAGAACCCGATCAGCAGTCCTTCCAGCAGGGTCCGGAGCCGCCGGAACGAGCCGGCCAGGAAGGTCAGATCGCCGATGGTGAACTCGCCGGCCACCGTGCGCCAGGCCATGAAGCCGTAGGCGACGTAGTAGCCCACCGTGCCCAGGGCGGTGAAGAGTCCGCCCCAGCCGGCCCGGCGGAACGCGAGCAGGCGGTTGGCCCGGTAGAACGACGCGGCGAGCTCACGGTAGCGGTTGATCAGGAACCCGTGGAGCCCGAAGATCTTCACTTCCTTCGCGGTCTCCACGCTGGCGCCGGTATGGCGAACGTAGTCCAGCTCGCGCTGCTCCGGCGTCCGGGCATAGGCGAGGGCGTAGCTCTGGGCGTTGAAGTGGGCTTCGCCCAGAAACGCGGGCACCAGCGCCACCACCAGCAGCACGATGAGCCAGGGGGCGTAGACCACCAGCCCCGCCCCGAAGCTCAGGATGGTCACCACGTCCTGGGCCTGGCCGAAGAGCTGGCTGGTGAGGGTCATCCGCCCCGACGCCTGGCGCCGGGCCCGCTCCAGGCGGTCCTGCAGCTCGCTGTCCTCGAAATCCTCCAGGTCGAGGGTCGCCGCGTGCTCCATCAGCCGCACACTGGTGGCGATGGAGAACTTTTCCGAGAGCAGAGAATCCAGCAGCGACACCAGCCGTCCCAGCAGGTCGGAGAGCACCGCGAGCCCGAACTCGGCCAGCAGAAGCCAGAGCAGGCGGTCCAGCAGCCCGCTCCGGTACCAGTCGAGCAGCGCCTGCGGCGCGCCCGGCGCCTGGGCCAGCACGATGACCTCGTCGATGATCAGCTTGCCGATCCAGAGCGTCACCACCGGCACCAGGGCGCGCACCAGCCGGAGCAGCAGGGTCCCCAGGGTGAGCGTCCGGCTGGTCTGCCAGACCAGCCGGAGGAACGGCGGCACGTTGCGGAGCGCGCCGACCCGCTCGCGCCAGGACCGCTTCTGGGGGTAACCGGGGCGGGGAGGAGGGCTGGTCATGATCTAGGGACGAAGAGGGCCGGCTGGACTTGGACGGTGTGAGTTGCTCCATAGCGAAGGGGCCGGCCCCCTTCCGGAGACCGGCCCCACTTTGCGTCCTTGCGTCTTGGCGTCTTGCGTCCTTCAGTAACTCCAGACGCCCCTGACGTACCCGAACCGCCCGTTGAACCCGAAGGGGGAGATCGCGTTGTAGGGGAAGATCCCGAAATTCGCGTTGCCGCCTACGGTGGCGCTGCCGACGCTGTTCTCGTCGGGATAGACGTCGAAGACGTTGTCGGCGCCCAGCATGAGGGTGAGCCGCCGGTTATAGATGTAGGAGGCGCTCAGGTCGGTGATCCACTTGCCGTTGAACGTCTGATCCAGCGAGCCGTCGGCCGGGGTGCCGAAGCTCACCACCTTGCCGAACCGCTGGGTCCGGGCATTGAAGGTCCACTCCCGCCGGGTCACGATCGCCCCGAAATTCAGATTGGTGGAGGGCTGGCCTTTCTCCACCCGGTTCCGCTCCACCCGGTCGAACAGGGTCTCCTGGAATCCGGCCAGCACGCCCGGAGTGGGCTGAACCTTGGTGACCACGTTCTTGCTCTTGTTGAAGCCGGCGGTCATCCGGAGGTTGGCCGAGGCGCCGATCGGGAAGCCGTACCCGGCGACCAAGTCGATCCCGCTGGTCCGGGTGTCGATCGCGTTGGTGAAGAAGCGGGCCCCGCCCACCCCGGTAAAGCCCTGCTGCTGGAGGAACTGCACCACGGCGGGCTGATTGAAGGTGCCCGAGAGCACGATGCGATCCCGGATCACGATCTTGTAGTAATCGGCGGTGATCGAGAAGCCGCGGAGCGGGTAGAAGGCGATTCCCGCGCTGGTGTTGCGCGACTTCTCCGACTTGAGCGGCGTGGCGCCCAGCGCGATCGCCACCGGATCGCTCACCGGGAAGGTCCGGTTGTCGGTGGGCACACCGGCCACAAAGTTGGTCGCGGTCGAGCTGAACCAGGACTGCCCCAGCGAGGGCGCCCGGAACCCGGTGCTGAACGCGGCGCGGAACGCCAGGCCATCGGTCGGCTCCAGCCGGCCGCTCACCTTGTAGGTAGTGGTGCTGCCGAAGTCGCCGTAGTGCTCGGCGCGGGCAGCGGCGCCCAGCACCAGCATGCTGGTGACATTGGACTCGAGGTCGATGTATCCCGCGATGTTGTTCCGGCTCTTGTTGACCGCGTCGGCGGGGCGGAACCCGGGGAACACCTGGGCCCCGATCGGGGCGATCCCGCCGTTGTTGGGGCCGCCCTGGATGGGCACCCCGCCGTCCCGATAGCTGTCGGGCTCACCGTCCTTGATCTGGTAGTTGTCGGCCCGGAACTCGGCCCCCACAGCGACGTTGAGCGGCGAGGCGAATCCGACGTTGAAGCCCTTTACTACGTCGAGATTGCCGGTGAACTGCCCGAAGACCAGGGTGCCGGCGTAGAACTCGGTCGGACTCTGGGCGCCCAGCGACACGTTGGCGGAGTTCTTGATGTCGAAGCGGAACGAGTTGCGCCCGTAGCCTGCGCTCAGGTCCCAGTTCCAGCCCCGCATGTCACCCTTGAGGCCCGCAACCGCCGACCCGTCGTAGATGGTTGAATGGATGAAGGGGAGGAAGCCGTCGGGATAGATGGCGCGGACGGTCCGGTCGTCGAGGGGCCGGCGCCAGAAGCCGGCCGCGTTGCCGGTCCGGCGGCCCCAGCCGGCAAAGCCGTACAGCTCGGTGGTGGAGCCGATCTGCTTGCCCAGGTTGACGAAGGCCCCGAGGTCCCGGGTGTCGGCGTCACCCTGGCGGTGATTGATCTGGTTGATGAAGCGGGGATCGGAGTTCTTGGGGTCGCCGGCGAAGTACTGAACCCGGGGATCGCGGAGCGACCGGTTGGTGTAGGCGCGGTCGCGGAACTCGGCGGCGAGCTGGATGAACCCGTTGCCGCCCCAGGCCATGCTGCGGGTGCCGTTGAGATTGATCAGGTTGCCGTCGCCCTTCGCGGTCTGGCCCAGCTCCAGGGACAGCTCGTCGGCGGCGTTGGCCTTGAGGATGATGTTGATCACCCCGGCGATGGCGTCGGAGCCGTACTGCGCCGCGGCGCCGTCCCGGAGAATCTCGATCCGGTCGATCGCGCTCGAGGGAATGGCGTTGAGGTCCACCATGCCCTGGCCCCGGCCGATGGTGCCGTTCACATTGATCAGCGCCGAGGTGTGGCGCCGCTTGCCGTTCACCAGCACCAGGACCTGGTCGGCGCCCAGCCCCCGCAGGGTGGCGGGACGGGTATGGTCGGTCCCGTCGCCGATGCTGGCCCGGGGGAAATTGAACGAGGGCGCCAGCTGCTGGATAATGGCCGCCGTCTCGGTGCGGCCGGTCTGCCGGATCTCCTCCTGGGTGAGGATGTCCACCGGCACCGGCTGATCCACCGCCGAGCGCTCGGTCCGGCGCGAGCCGGTGACCGCGATCTCCGCCAGGGCCACGGCGGCGCGATCGAGGGCGAAGTCGTGGGTCGCACTGCCTCCCGCGGTCACCTGGACGGTGGCGCGGCCGGTGGTGTACCCGATCGCGCTGACCCGGAGCTCGTGGGTCCCCGCCCCAACCGCCAGACGGTAGGTCCCGTCGCCGCGGGTTACCGCCACCGTGAGCCCGCCCACCACGAAGACCCGGGCGCTCGCCAGCGGCTCGCCGGTCTGCTGATCGGTGACCTTGCCGGTCACGGCGCCTCCCTGGGCCAGGAGCACCGCGGGGAAGAGCAGCACGCCAAGCCAGGCCTGGACCGATCGCAGCACGCAGCGCGTAGTTCTTCCTGCCATGTTCCCGCTCCGTTCGGTAGGGAGTCGTTAGAACCGCGTGGTGACGCCGGCGAGTATCCGCCGGCCGTTCACCGAGCCGCCGTAGATCTCGAATTTCTCGTTGTCGAAGACGTTGGTGCCGGCCAGGAAGACCTTGAAGTTGTTGTTGATGTCGTACGCGGCGTTGGCATTGACGGTGACGTTCGGCTCGATGAAGCCGGTGAACACCCCCGCCGCCCAGGCATAGCCCTTGACCGCGCGCAGGCTGGTGCCGAGGGTCAGCCCGCGGTCCGCGAACGAGAGGCCGACGGTAGCCTTGGCGCTCGGGGTGTTGGCGAGGAGGCTGTCACCCCGCGCCACCAGGTCCTGATCCACCGAATAGTCGAACAGGGTGAGGGTGCCGTCGGCCCGCAGGGTCCGGGTCATCTGCACCCCGGCGCCCGCCTCGACCCCCCACTGGGTCACCCGGCCGGCATTGGTGTAGCTCAGCACGATGGCGGTGCCGCCGGTCTCCAGACGGGTGAGCCCCCGCCCGGCGGTGACGCTGGCCGGATTGGCCAGCAGGGCGTTGCGCACCGCGTCCACCAGCGCGGGCCGGAACTGGGCCGGCACCTGGCTCGGCGCGGTCCAGTAGGCGAAGGCCGGATTCACCCCCGGGAGGAGGTCGGTGACGAAGTTGCGGATCCGGTTCACGTAGCCGTCGAGGGTGAAGTACACAGTGGAGGTGAGGTCGCCCCGGTAGCCGAGCTCGAAGCCCAGGGTGGTCTCCACGTCGAG
>DATFGC010000515.1:0-3947 GCA_035249765.1 Gemmatimonadales bacterium
CGCAGAGCGCGGGATCATCGAGAGAGCAATCGGCCAGCTTGCCGGGGAGCACCCCGTTCTCCAGTCCCGACTTCTTCCGGACCAGGTCACGGGCCTTGCGGGCTGCTTCCCGGGCCCGGGCCGCGCTGACCGCCTTCTCGATGATCGCCCGGGCCACCCCGGGATGTTCCTCCAGGTAGCTGCCCAGGTGCTCGTTCATCACCTGCTTGACGATCCCCTCGACCTCGGAGTTGCCCAGTTTGGTCTTGGTCTGGCCCTCGAACTGGGGCTCCTTGACCTTGACGTGCAGGACGCAGGTGAGCCCCTCGCGGATATCCTCGCCGGTGAGCGAAAAATCTTCCTTCTTGAGGTAATTCCCCTTCTTGGCGGTCTCGTTGATCGTCCGGGTGAGCGCCGACTTGAACCCGGTGAGATGGGTCCCGCCTTCGTGGGTGTTGATGTTGTTGACGAAGGTAAAGGTGTTCTCGTTGTAGCCGTCCTCGTACTGGAGGGCCACGTCCACTTCGACCTCGTCCCGGGTGGCGGTAAAGGCCACCGGCTTGGGGTGGAGCGCCTTCTTGTTGCGGTTGAGCCACTGGACAAACTCGATCAGCCCGCCCTTGGCGAAGAATTTCTCCTCCTTGGCCTGCTCCTCCCGCTCGTCCCGGAGCGTGATGGTGATCCCGCGATTGAGGAAGGCCAGCTGGCGGAGCCGGTCGGCGATGGTCTGGTAGTGATACTCCAGGGTGGTGAAGATGTCGGGGTCGGGTTTGAAGGTGACCGTGGTGCCGGTGCCCTTGGCCTTGCCGACCACTTCGAGCTTCTTGACGGTGTGGCCCCGCACGAAGCCCATGTGGTGGCGCTTGCCGTCGATGTCCACGTACACATCGAGCTTCTCGGAGAGCGCGTTGACCACCGACACGCCCACCCCGTGCAGCCCCCCCGACACCTTGTAGGTCCGCTTGTCGAACTTCCCGCCGGCGTGCAGCATGGTGAGGGCGACTTCGACCGCCGGCATCTTCTCGGTGGAGTGCATCTCCACCGGGATGCCCCGGCCGTTGTCCACCACGGTGATCGAGTTGTTGGCGTGAATGGTGACGTTGATGGTGTCGCAGAACCCGGCCAGCGCCTCGTCGATCGAGTTGTCCACCACCTCGTAGACCAGGTGGTGCAGCCCGCTCTCCGAGGTGGACCCGATGTACATCCCGGGCCGCTTCCGCACCGCCTCCAGGCCCTTGAGCACCTGGATCGAGTCGGCGCCGTAGTCCTTGCCGTTCTTGTCTACCACTCCCGCGGCGTTCGCCATTCCGGAATCACCTCTCCTGGCGCTGGTCCGGAGCGGGTAGCCCCGTGAGCCAGCGAATTTCCCTGATCTGCCCGCGCCGGTCCTGGTTGAGCTTCCCCAGGATCCGGGGGGCCATGAGACTCAACTCGTTGGCCCAGGCGCTCGACGCGACCCGGACCCAGAGCGTACCGTCGGCGTTCACCGCTTCGGCGCGGGTGACCGCGGCGATCTGCGGCCCCACCACTTCGGCCCAGCGATCCACCACCTGGGACACGTCCAGCCGTTTCCCCAGTCCCGACTTGGCCAGCCAGTCGTCCAGCACTTGCCGGATAGCGTAGGGCCTGGAGCGCGGCCTGGGCTTCATGCGTTCACGGCCCGCGGAGCTCCGCTCACTCGCCCCGACTCCACCAGCAGGGTCTCCAGGTGGAAGGCCTCGGGCAGCTCGTCTTCCCGGGGCGAGGTGATGAAGGTTTGCCGGGCCCGTCCTGCGAGCAGCCGGGCCGCAAGCCTGGCCTGACGCTGCTCGTCCAGCTCGGCGAAGACATCGTCCAGCAAGAGCGCGGGCTCGGAGCCCGAGGACTCAGCCAGGGTCTCCCGCTCGCAGAGCTTGAGGGCGATGGCGGCGGTGCGCTGCTGTCCGGTCGAGCCGACTTCGCGGAGCAGGCGCCCATCGAGCCGAAGCTCCAAGTCGTGGCGATGCGGTCCCACCGTGGTGGCCGCCTGAGCTGCGTCCCGGCCCGCGGCCCGCGCCAGCGCCTCGGTCCAGCCCGCCGGGTCGGCCAGCGATTCATCGCCCCTGTAGCGCAGGGTGACCTCGACCGCTTCCCCCAGCGCCACGCAGGTGGCGGTGAAGGGCTCGGCGTGCGCCGCGGTCCAGGCCTGCCGGTGCCGGACCAGCGCGGAGCCGGCCGAGGCGAGAGCGGAGTCGAACGCATGGGCCAGGTCGGTCCGCTGCTGGCGGAGCGCGGTGTTCCGCTGGGCCAGCGCCGCGCGATAGCGCGACAGCGCGCGCAGGTAGCCGCGGTCGGCGAGCGAGAGGACCCGGTCCAGGTACTGGCGCCGCTCCGCCGCCGGACCCTGCACCAGCCGGAGGTCGGTCGGGAGAAAGGCGACCGCCAGCCAGTGTCCCAGGGCCTCGCCCAGCCGGGCCGGCTCCACTCCGTCCTGGGTAAGCCGTTTCACTTTCCCGGCCGACCGGAACCCGGCGCCGAGCTCCCGGGGCCGCCGGCCCTCCTCCAGCCAGAGGGTGAGCTGAAACCCGGCCTCCCCGTGGCGCGTGACATCCATGTCGCGGGCCCCGCGGAGCGAGCGGTACAGAACCGGGTAATACAGCAGCTCGAGGAGATTGGTCTTGCCCTGGCCGTTAGGGCCCAGAAAGACCGCGCCGTCAGGCGGAAGAGAGAGGTCCAGGTCCGCGAGATTCCTGAACCCTCGCGCCACGATCCGTTCCGCCCGCATGGCTAAAAAATAACCGTGTACACTCGGGATTCACAGCAAGGAGGGCGGCAGGTTTTTGGACGGTAGAGCGGTGTTTCAGGGCGGTAGGTTCGAGGACGGTAGGACGGTAGGAAACAGCCCCAACCGCCCCCCTTACCGTCCTCCCAGCGCCCTCCCGCCCACCTGCCGTCCTCCCGTCCAGCAACCTACCGCCCTGTAAAACCAGCTTTCCTTTTCTCGATGAACGCTGCCGTCCCCTCCCGGAAATCGGCCGTCTCGGCCAGCTCGCCGAAACGGCGTCCTTCGAGGGCCAGGGCCTCGTCGGCCGACATATCCTCCTGGTGATCCACCAGCTGGAGGCAGCCGGCAACCGCGAGTGGGGCGTTTTCCAGGATGGTGCGAAGCAGCTTTTCGCACTCGGGGATGAGCTGCTCGGCAGGGACCACCCGGTTGACCAGCCCGATCCGGTACGCCTCCTGGGCGTCGATCATCCCGCCCGACAGCAGTAGCTCGGTAGCCCGGCCCCGGCCGATCAGCCGGGGGAGCCGTACGGTTCCCCCATAACCCGGGATAATGCCGAGCTTGACCTCCGGCTGGCCGAACTTGGCGTTCTCCGAGGCGATCCGGAAATGGCAGGCCATGGCGAGCTCGCAGCCGCCGCCCAGGGCGAATCCGTTGACCGCCGCGACGATCGGCTTGTCGCTCAGCTCCAGCCGCCGGAACGTTTGCGATCCTTTCTGCGAGAGCGCAAAGGCTCGCACCGGATCGCACTCGGCCAGCTCCCCGATGTCGGCCCCGGCCACGAACGCCTTGGACCCGGCGCCGGTCAGGATCACCGCCCGGATGGCGTCATCGGTCGCGATCTGACCCGCCAACTCCCCCAGCTCGTGGATGACGGTGTCGTTGAGCGCGTTGAGCTTGTCGGGGCGATTGACCGTGACGAGGGCGAGGCCGTCGCGGTTTTCGAGGAGCAGCGTGGAGTAGGTCATAGTGGGCAGGGGTCAGTGGTCAGTGGTCAGTGGTACACTCCGTAAGATAAGTCCGACGTGCGCCGCGGTGACCGCTGTAGATTCACTGACCACTGATCACTGACCACTGACCACTGATCACTGACCACTTGCCTTCGATTCTCGCTCTGGACCAGGGAACTACCAGTTCCCGCGCCGTCGTCGTCCACCAGGACGGCACCATCCTGGGCACCGGCCAGCGGGAGTTCCGCCAGCACTATCCCGAGCCGGGCTGGGTG
>DATFGC010000516.1:0-9031 GCA_035249765.1 Gemmatimonadales bacterium
AGAACCAGCGCGAGAACAGCCGAGCCCAAGCGCGGACATGACATGATGGAGATCCTGGTGGCTGGATGCTGGATGCTGGATGCTGGATGCTGGATGCTGGATGCCGGGTACTGGTTGCCAGAAACTACGCGGGGGGCGCACGCGCTGGTTCCCGCCCCGCCTTACCGCTCACCGCTCACCGCTCACCGCTCACCGCTCACCACCCCACGGGCTTTCCCTGGTTCTGCTGGTCCAGCCAGGCCTTGAGGGGCGCGAAGTACTCCAGGATGGCGTTCCCGTCCATCCGCCGCTCGCCGGTCATCGCGAACAGGATCTCCTGCCACGGCTTGCTGGCGCCGGCCTCGAGCATCCGGGCCAGGCGGGCGCCCGCCTCCTTGTTGCCGAAAAAGGTGCAGCGGTGCAGCGGACCGGTCTGGCCCGCGCTCTTGCAGAGCGAACGGTAGAACTGGAACTGGAGCACCCGGGCCAGGAAGTACCGCATGTAGGGCACGTTGGCCGCCACGTGATATTTGGCCGCGGGATCGAAGTCCTGCTCGGTGCGCGGCAGCGGCGCCGAGAGCCCCTGGTACTGCTCCCGCAGGGCCCACCACCCGGCGTTGTACTGGGCCGGTTTGATCGCACCGGAGAACACCTTCCAGCGCCACTGGTCGATCAGGAGCCCGAACG
Organism: Gemmatimonadales bacterium; assembly: GCA_035249765.1. Classification (GTDB taxonomy): domain Bacteria; phylum Gemmatimonadota; class Gemmatimonadetes; order Gemmatimonadales; family GWC2-71-9; genus JABFSM01. The sequence continues at coordinate 667 of DATFGC010000516.1, forward strand.
GGAGAAAGGCGACCTTGTCCATCGCCTGCCGGAGGAGCAGGGGGATATCGCCTTCCGGTCCGGGGACTTCGGTCAGCAGCCCCACCTGGCGGAGGTATTCGGGGGTGATGGCCAGCGCCACCGCGTCGCCGACCGCCTCGTGAAAGCCGTCGTTCGCGCCGTTCTGGTGCAGAAAGGACTGCCGCTGATAGGCGCGCTGGTAGAAGTTGTGACCTAGCTCGTGGTGCAGCGTAATGAAATCCTCCGCGGTGACTTCGATGCACATCTTGATCCGGAGGTCTTCCTGGTTATCCACGTCCCAGGCGCTGGCGTGGCAGACCACCTCGCGATCCCGCGGCTTCACGAACAGCGAGCGGGTCCAGAAGCTCTGCGGCAGCGGGGCAAATCCGAGCGAGAGGTAGAAATTCTCCGCTGCCTTCGCCATCCCCCGGGCATCGAGCCCCTTGGCTTCCAGCAGCCTGGTGAGATCGTAGGCCGGCGCGCCGGTCTTTGGGGCGACCAGCGGGTAGATATTGCCCCACTCCTGGGCCCACATGTTCCCCAGCAGGTGGGCCGGGATCTTCCCGTCGGGGGGAACCAGCGAGCTTCCATAGTGCTCCGACAGCCGGGTCCGCACGTAGGCATGGAGGGACTGATAGAGCGGCTTGACCTGCTCCCAGATCCGGTCGGCTTCCCGGGCGAAATCGTCGGCCGGCATGTCGTATCCGGCCCGCCACATGGCGCCGGCATCGGCGAATCCCATGCCCCGGGCGCCCTTGTTGGCCAGCTCGACGAATCGCTGGTACCGCGCCCGCATCGGCGCACCCACCCGGTGCCATCCCTGCCAGGCATCCAGCAGCTCGGCCGGATTCCGGCTCTCGGCCAGCACCTTGCTGAGCTCCCCGATCTGACGGCAGTCCTCTCCCGAGCCGGTCTTGCCGGGACGGCAGTAGGTGCCTCGCCCGTAATCGGCATCCATGCTGACGGTGAGCCGGGTCAGCTCCGCCGCCTCGGCGGGATCGGCGGGGGGCGGCGCCGCCAGCGAGAGCTTGAGCAAGAGAAATTTTCGGCGCAGGTCGGCCGGGAGCCGAACCCCGTCGTAGCGGCGCGCCTGCATCGCCAGGCGCTGAACGGCGGTGCCGAAGGTGCTCTGCGCTTCGGCCGACAGCGCCTCGGAATCCTCGGTGATGAAATTCTGCTGGATCCACTGGGCCCGGTTCACCCTGATGCTGAGCTCGGCCAGAGTGGACTCGGCGCTTTGCATGAAACGCGGGGCGGGTACACGACGGCTGGACGGCTGGGCGGCTGGACGGCTGGTTTGTCCCGCGAGCCCAGCCGGCCAAAGTGCCATTCCGGTCAGCAGCGTACCGCCGAGAATCCAATTCAGCATCGACAACTCCTTGCCTCTTTGCGTCCTTGCGTCTCTGCGTCCTTGCGCCTACTGCAATTCCCCCGCGAATCTCCACTGGGGACGATAGTCCCGGCTGAGCGGCGCACCGGTCAGGAGCGCGCGCACCATTTCCACCGGCATGCTGCCGGCCCGGAGCACCGCGTCATGGAACGCCCGGTCCGTCATTCGGCCACTGCCCACCAGCTCCCGGTGCAGGGCCCGGAACTGGAGCCCTCCCATCATGTAGGCGATCTGGTAGAGCGGCGGGTAGGTGCCGATGAAGGAACGGCGTACCTCCGCGGTCGCGTTGGCGCGCTCGTGACCCACCCGGTTCACCAGCAGGTCGATCGCTTCCTGAGGCGACATTTCCCCGAGATGGAACCGGAGCGAAAAGATGATCCGGGCGGCCCGGTGCATCCGCCAGAAGAGCATGCCGACCCGGTCCTCGGGCGTCCGGGGGAATCCGGCGTCGTACAGCAGCATCTCCCAGTACAGCGCCCACCCCTCGGTCCAGAACGGCGTGCCGAAGAGGTCGCGGTGGGGGTTGTAGCGGTCGGTCATGAACCACTGCAGATGGTGCCCCGGAATCAGCTCGTGCTGCACCGTCGCCCGGGAAAAATGGATGTTGTTGCCCCGCATGGTCATCATCTTGTCTTCCTGAGCCATCGCGTCGGTGGGGTAGGACACCTGGATCAGGGCGCCGCCCAGGAAGAAGGGGCTCACTTTCTGCTGCGCGGGCGAAAGCATCTCCATCCACCAGTCGTCCTTGGCGAGGGGCGGCACCGTCACCAGCCCGCGCTGCTCGATAAAGGCCACCGCTTCCCGGGCCAGGTCGCGTACCAGGTCGGTCTGCTTGCCCGGCTCGACGTGCAGGGTTTTCACCTTTTCCATCGCGCCGCGCCAGTTGTCGCCGAATCCCATCGCGTGGGACGCCTTGAGCATTTCCGCTTCGCACCAGGCGAACTCCCGCTCCGCGATCTTGACCAGCTCCTCGGGGCTGTAGGGAATCATCTCGAAGGCGAGGTCCTCGATCAGCGCGGCGCGTCCGATGGGATCGCCGATGATCGGCTCGTCCTCCCCCGCCTTGACCCCGACCACCTTCTCCCGCAGCGCGGTGGCGTACTTCTGCATCGCCTCCGCGGTCTTCTCGTAGGGGGCCTTGTTCCACCAGGTGAACATCGGATCGTAGCCGGCGTGGAACTCGTACCACCGGCGCAGCGTCTCCCGGAGCGCCAGCGTGGTCGCCGCGGCCCGCCAGGCCAGGATCTTGGTGGGACGCGCCGGGACCGAGTCGAGCGCCTTGGTCGCCGCGAGGACCTGTTCCGCCGCGCCCGCCAGGGTTCGCGCAATGGAGTCGGGCACCACGGTGACCATACGCCGCTGCCGCTCGTCCAGCTCCATGATCGCCGGCGCAAAGGGGAGCAGCGCGCTCATCTCGGTGTAGCGGGTGTCTTCCCGCGCCAGCAGCGACAGCTCCGAGACCAGGCCGTTCCGGAGCAGGAGGTAGTCCACCTTGCCGTCCTGACTCAGCTTGCCGAAATCCAGCTCTTCGACCCGGCCCTTCCAGGCGGAATGAAATCCCCGCAGCACTGCGGACCGCGCCGGCGAGTATCCGACCGGCCAGCGCCGGTTGAGATTGCGGAGATCGACGTTCACCCGCTCCACCAGATCGCGAAGCTCGCTGCTGCGGCGGCCGAGCAGATCGGACAGGGGCGGCACGTACTTTCCCGACTCCGCCGGCCCCTGCGCGTGGACGGCGGGTACCCCCCCGCCGAGCAGCACCGAGATACACAACAGGCCTCGAATTGGGTTGCGGATCACAAGCCCCTCCGGTAGGTGAATGCCTTGCCTCATTGCGTCTTTGCCTCTTTGCGTCTTTGCGTCTTTGCGTCTTTGCGTCCGCCCTAATGTACCCCCCGAAAACGCGAAACACCGGCCCGCCCATGCTGGCGCGAGCCGGTGTCTCGACTGTCCCCTGCGATCGTCTAGTGCGTGGTGAGCGGCCCCAGCTCCTGGATCACGTTCTGGAGCGGGCTGAAGACGAACTGCCCGCCGCCCCCGCCCCACAGCACTCCAAGCAGTTTGACATTGGTGCCACTGGTGATGTGGAAGACATCGGAGCCGCTGTCTCCGCCGGCCACACCCGCGGTCACGAAGTTCTGGCAGAGCTGAACGATCCTGCTCCCCTGGACTCCGGTGTTGACGCACTTGTTGGTCATGGTGCCGGCGGTCCACCCGGTCGTCCTGCCCACCTTGTTCACCGTGGCGCCGACCGGGGTGCTGTTGTTCAGGTCATCCGAGGTGATCGTGAAGGTACCGTCGACGGTCAGTGAGCCCAGGCCGGTGGTCTTGGCGATGGTCCCGACTGCGCCGCTCACCCCATTGATGTACAGCGCCCGGGCGGCATCGCTGCGCCGGCATGACCGGCCCTTGGGGCAACCGGGCCCGCCCTTCACGTAGACCGGATCGGCAACCTCCCGGGCCACCTGGGTCGGATGGCTGGACTGGAGCGGCTGCCAGTACGGGGTGTCTTCAACGCCGCCCTGGGTGTTGGTGCAGTGCGACGCGGTAATCATGGAGTTCTGCCCGCCCGAGGTCGCGTTGAACCCTACGCTGCACACGAAGCCGGGGAAATTGATCTGTACTCCCGCCTGCACCGGACGGGTCGCCACGTTCTGGAGGGTGGCGACCAGCGCGATCGGCTCGGCCCGCTGGATGATGACCGCGTCGTCGGGGAGTCCGCTCCGCGCGATGGCGGCCCGGACCTGCCCCATGGCGTTCAGGTCCTCGACCCCGATCACGATGCGATTGACAGTTTCGTCGTTGTCCACGAAGACAGCGCCCGCCGACTCGAAGGCGGCCATGGTCGCGGCGTCCTGCCAGCGCTCCAGCTGCTGCCAGCCGTAGCGCCCCTCCTGGACCTGCAGCGCGGCCGGTGCCAGCCCCCGTGCGGCGAGATACCCGCCCAAGGCACGCTCCGCGTTCCCCCGGTCGGAGCCCCGGGTCAGATGTACCGTCGGGGTTCCGGTTGCATCGAGGTAAAAGCCCCCGAAGCCGGGGACCTGCCGGGCCAGCTCATCGGCGGAAGGAAGATCCGCCGGCGGCCCGCCCTGGCCCCGCGAGGCCAGCATGCCGCCTTCGGGCTCGGCGGGATTCGAAGAATCCGCGCAGGAGACGACTACCAGCAGGCCCGCACAAAGCGCGGGCCGGAAGAGACGCGAACGCACCATCACACACCTCCGGAGGGTCGAACCGAATCATGAGGGGTAGACCTGCCCTGCATATATAGGAGTCTTAATGCGGCGGCGCCAGCGTGAACGAGAATGCACCCCTCCGCATGGTTAGATTAACTCCAGTCCTGACTTGGGATTACCCGCCATGCCGAGCTCTCCCGGGGCGCTCTTCGCGGCCTGGAACCGCCTCCGCCGCCTTCCCGGCGGGACCTGGGTCTTCAGCCGGTTGCTGGGCTGGAAAGTGCCCTATACCGGCTCGATCGGCGCCCACGTCCGGGAGCTGGGGCCCGGTCATGCCCGGATCACCCTGCGCGACCGGAGGGCGGTGCGCCAGCATCTCGGGTCGGTGCACGCGGTGGCCCTGCTCAATCTCGGCGAGGTCACCAGCGGTCTCGCCATGCTGGCTGCCCTCCCGCCCGGGGTGCGGGGCATCGTCACCCGGCTGTCCGCCGAATACCCCAAGAAGGCGCGCGGCCTCCTCACCGCGGTCTCGCGGGTGACGGTGCCCGACGTGATCGCGCCGGTCGAACATCTCATCACCTCCGACATCACCGATACCGCGGGAGACCTGGTGTGCCGAGTCACAGCTGTTTGGCGGCTGGACCGGAAAGGAGGCAATCGGGAGTAGGCAATCGGCAATGGGGTTGTCTATGCCATTGCCCATTGGCCATTGCCCCTTGCCCACGACCCATGCCCATTGCCCACTGCCCATTGCCTTGCAAATGACTCTCCTCCAAACCGCACTCACTCGCGACGCCGGGATCGAGGTGCCGATGATCTGCGGCGCCATGTATCCCTGCAGCAATCCGGAGCTGGTCGCCGCGGTGTCGGACGCCGGGGGGATCGGCATCGTCCAGCCCATCTCGCTCACCTACGTCCACGGCCATGAGTTCCGGGAGGGCCTCCGGCTGATCCGGCGGCTCACGCCCCGGCCCTTCGGAATGAACGCGCTGATCGAAGCCTCCTCCCGGCGCTATCACGAGCAGATGGTGGAGTGGGTGGGCATCGCCCTCGAGGAAGGAGTGCGTTTCTTCATCACCTCGCTGGGGAATCCGCGCTGGGTCTGCGAGCGGGTCCACGCCGCCGGTGGCCGGGTCTATCACGACGTCACCGAGCGCAAGTGGGGCCAGAAGGGACTCGACGCCGGAGTGGACGGGCTCATCGCGGTCAATCGCAGGGCCGGCGGTCACGCCGGACCCCGGAGCGCCGAGGCGCTGATCGAGGAGCTGGGCGGCCTGGGTCTGCCCCTGGTGTGCGCCGGCGGCGTGGGAGACGCGCCCGATTTCGTCGCGGCGCTTGGTCTGGGGTATGCCGGGGTCCAGATGGGCACCCGGTTCATCGCCACCCCGGAGTGCCGGGCCAGCGCAGCCTACAAGCAGGCGATCGTGGAGGCGGACGCCGACGACATCGTGTTGAGCGAGCGGATCACCGGGGTGCCGGTGGCGGTGATCAACACGCCATTCATCCGCCGGATGGGACTCCGGGCCGGACCGCTGGCCCGCTGGATGCTGCGGGGGCGTCGCACCAAGCACTGGATGCGCACCCTGTATGCCCTCAAGTCCATCTGGCAGCTGAAGCGGTCCTCACTCGACGAAACCGGCGCCCGGGATTACTGGCAGGCCGGCAAGAGCGTCGAGGGGATTCACGCCATCGAGCCGGCGGGAGAAATCGTGCGGCGGTTCCGGGACGCGGCCTCGAGCCCGAAAGACTGACGGCTGCTGGCTGAAGGCTGCTGGCTATATTGATACCCATGCGAAAGCTTCCCATCCTGCTCCTGGCCGTGACCGGGAGCGCTCCCTCGCCCGCCAATCCGATCCTCGAATTCTCCGCTCCGCCGGGAAGCGCCGAGCCGTACCTCACCGCGACTCCTGGAGGCGGACTGCTGGCAACCTGGTTCGAGCCGGGAACCGGAGACCGGAAGGCGCTGCGCATCGCGGAGCGCCGGGGGGGTCGCTGGAGCACGCCGGTGACCGTAGCCGAACGGGCCGGATTCTTCGTGAATTGGGCCGATTTCCCCTCGGTCACTGCGACCGCGGACGGCCGCTGGGTGGTGCACTGGCTGGAGAAGACCGCCGCCAAGTCCTACGCCTATCACATCCGGCTGAGCAGCTCGACCGACCGGGGCAGGACCTGGAGCGCGCCGGTCACCCCGCATAGCGACCTCTCTCCCACCGAACACGGATTTGTCGCGATGCTCCCTGGAAGCCGGGGAGGTGTGGATCTCGTATGGCTGGATGGCAGGCAGACCGCCGACACCGCCGCGCACGGCGGCCACGGCCCCATGGCGCTGGCCGCGGGGTCGATCGACTCTTCGGGAAAAGCGGGCCCCGACCTCATCATCGACTCCCGGGTCTGTGACTGTTGCCAGACCGCGCTGGCCCGGACCTCCGAGGGATTGATCGCGGTCTATCGCGATCGCAGCGAGGAGGAAGTCCGGGACATCGCGGCGGTACGCCAGGTCAATGGAAAATGGGCCCCGCCGGTGCGGGTCGCCGCCGACGGCTGGGTCTATCGTGCCTGTCCGGTCAACGGCCCCTCCATCGCCGCCGCCGGGCGCCAGGTGGTGGTGGCCTGGTTCACCTCGGCCGATGGAAAGCCCCGCGTCAAGCTGGCCCGGTCGGGAACTGCGGGCGCCGGGTTCGGCGCCCCGGTGCAGGTTGACGACGGCAATCCGCTCGGACGAACCGACGTCGAGCTGCTGCGAGACGGTTCCGTCCTGGTCACCTGGCTCGAGATCGTGGGGGACCAGGCGGAATGGCGGGTGAAACGTTTCGGAGCCGATGGCCGGACGCTGGGCCGCTGGACCGTGGGGGCCGCGCCCCGGACCCGTCTGGCCGGCTTTGCCCGCACCGCGTTGGCGGACGGCAGCCTTTTCGTGGCGTGGACCGCCCCGGGTCCAACCGGAGGGGTCCGTATCGAGCGGCTTCCCGCCCCCGGAACGTAGGGGGCGGGCCCTTCCGCTCCGTCTCCGGAAGATGCACTTTATCCGGCCACTGTCCCGCCAAGAGTTTTTCGACTGCAACCAGAATTCCGTCACCCACGCCAAGGCTAGACCAATGCGTCTTCCGACCTCGCTGCTCTCCTGCACCCGTGCCGGATTCACCTTCCTGTTCGCGCTGCTGTCCAGCTCGGCCTCCCTGCCGGCCCAGCAGGGCACCGGCACGGTGCGGGGCACCGTCACCCAGGCCAATAACAGCGAGCCGCTGGCCGGGGTGATCGTGACCGTCGGCGGCACCACGATCAAGGCGGTGACCAATACCCGCGGGGTCTATACCATCGACCGGGCGCCCACCGGCCCCCAGACGCTGGTGTTCCGCTGGCTGGGTTACCGGCCCATCGAGGTGCAGGCCGCCGTCGCCGCGAGCGGGGTGACCACGGTGGATGCCCGGATGGAGCAGGCGCCGATTCAGCTCTCCGAGCTGACCGTCACCGGCGCCTCCAAGGTCCCCGAACGGTCGGTGGAAGCCCCGGCCGCGGTCTCGGTGGTCGAGCCCCGGGTGTTGCAGGCGACCGGCATCACCGGCCAGGCGCCGCTGGCGCTCAGGGAAGTCCCCGGCGTGGATCTGGTCCAGAGCGGCATGAACGACTACAACGTCAACGCCCGGGGCTTCAATTCCACCCTGAACCGCCGGGTGCTGGTGCTCCAGGACGGCCGGGATCTGGCGATCGCCTTCCTGGGCTCCCAGGAATGGAACGCGCTCGCGGTGCCGACCGAAGAATACTCCAAGATGGAGCTGGTGCGCGGCCCCGGCGCGGCGCTCTA
>DATFGC010000517.1:0-2350 GCA_035249765.1 Gemmatimonadales bacterium
GAGTATCCCTGCTGCCACTTCTCTTCGGGAATGCTGGCCGACTTCTTCACCCGGCTGGGCGGATCGCAAGCCGCGGTCATGGAAGTGGAGTGCTCCAGCCGCGGGGAATCCCGCTGCCGATTCCTGGTCGGGTCGCCCGACGTGCTGACCTACGTGTACGAGCGGATGACGACGGGCATGACGTACGGGGACGCGCTGGCGGCCTAGTTCGGTAAGCGGTGAGCGGTGAGCAGTGAGCGGGAATCGCCCCACCGCTGACGTCCTACCGCTCACCTCTTACCGCTCACCGCTCACCACTCACGGGCATTTCGTTCAGTAACAGGGTGGGCACGCTCACCGCGCCAATCCAGGTCGCATCATTCCCCACCCCGCCCAGCTCCTTCAGCGCCTCGAACACGTTTCCCGACAGGACCATCCCCTCCAGCCGTCCCTTGATGGTGCCGCCCTCGACCAGGTAGGCCCAGGGGGCCCGGAGGGCGATGGTGCCGGAGATCGGATTGGGCCCCGCGCACCACTCCAGCTCTTCGATCAGGATCCCCTTCCCCATCATGGTCAGCAGGGTGGGCCGGTTCTCGGTGCCCGGAAGGATCCGGAGATTGGTCACGCCCACTCTCGATGAGGCGTGGGCGGTGCGCCAGCCGTGACCGGTGGAGGGCACTCCGGCCCGGGCGCCTTCGCGCAAATCGGCCAGGAACCCGGCCACCCTGCCGCGATCGATCAGGGGCAGGCAGCGGGAGACCACCCCGTCGTCGTCGATCGGGCGGGAACCGGGCCGGCCGGGTGCGAGCGGATCGTCCAGCAGGGTGAGCCTTTGGTCGAAGAGCTGCTCACCCAGCTTGCCGCGAAGCGGCGAGTCCCCCCGCAGCGCCTGGAGGCCGGTGAGCGCGGCCCGCAGTGGGCGAAGAAAGGTCACTACGGCGCGGGGCGCCAGACAGACCGGCATCCGCGGTTCCACCCCGGGTGTTGGGGCGGCGATGGGCGGCAGGAGCCGCCGCTCTACCTCGGCCACCAGTGCTTCGATCTCTGGAAGGGTCGGCAGCGTGGTCGCCGAGCTGAAGACCCGGCAGGGAGGCGCTGACCCCACCCCGATCGACTCGACCACCGCACCGACTCCTGCCAGCGACACCCGGTACCCCATCATCACGCCGCGGGTGTTCCCCACCCGTACCGACCCCACCGAGCGCTCGGCCCAGCACTCGACCCGGCGATTGCTCCGTTGCAGCCGGTCGAGCAGCAGGCGAGCCATTGCGTTGAGGTCGCCGGCATCGGCGGCTTCGGTCTGATGAGAGCGGGTGGTCACTTCGGGCACCGGCGCGGGCCCGGGCAGCAGGAGCAGGAGCTCTTCACCCAGCACCGCCGAGGTCATGGCCCGGCCTACCAGGTCGGCGATATCGGTCGGGTCGTGACCACCGATTCCCCAGCCGACCCGCCCTTCGCGGACCACCCGCAGATGACTGGTCTGGCTCCGGAAGCGGGTGAGCCGGGTCTCTCCGTCGGGGGAAACCGCGAGGGTGAGCGTGTCATCGGTCTTGACCACCGCGTCGGCCGCTCCTACCCTGCCGGAAACCGATTCCAGCAGCCGGGCGATCACGAGATGCCCTCGCCGATGGCCACATCGATCAGGCGCAGATGGGGCGCTCCGGTCGCGACGGTAACGGTGCCCGCCGCCCCGTCCCGGCACCGGCTCCCCACGCTGTCCCAGCAAAAATCCCCGGCCACCGCATCTACCCGGCCCAGGAGCGAGAGCAGCTCCCCGCTCAGCTGCACGCCCTTGACCGGCTCGGCCAGCCGGCCGTTTCGAATCATCCGTGCGCTGCCGGCCCGGAGCGCGATCTGCTCGCCGGTGGATTCGCAGGAGAGAGCGTCGCTCACATACACGCCGAGGGAGACGTCGGCGAGCAGATCCTCGAGGGTTCCCTGCCCCGCGGCGAGAAAGGTGTTGCTGGCCCGGGGATAGGGCGCACCCCGGAGCGAGCCGGCGCGGGCGTGGCCGGTCGCGGCCTGTCCGGTGGCCGCGGCGGTCTCCCGGGAATGGAGGTGACCCACCACGATGCCGTTCTGGATGACCATGGTGCGACGCGCGCCGGTCCCCTCGTCGTCACACACCAGACTGGCCGGAAGCCCGAGCGCGGTGGGATCGTCGCCCACCGTAAGGCACTCGGGGCCGATCCGGGTGCCTAGGGGAAGCACGTCGGGATCGGCGCCGGGGAGGCTGGGACGGGCAAGGTGAATCACCGCCCGGTGCACCAGCGCTCCGGCCGCGCCGCGATCCAGGACCACCGGATAGCGGCCGGGACGCACCGGGGTGGCGTGGAGCCGCTCCACCGCCCGGGCGACTACGCTTCCGACC
>DATFGC010000518.1:0-3228 GCA_035249765.1 Gemmatimonadales bacterium
GGCAACGATCGCCGCGGTAGGCGGCGGCATTCTCCTGATCCTTCTCGTGCTCTACCTCCTGCTCAAGCCCTGACGGCTTCCGCGATGGACGGCGAGTTCCGCTACCTCGACGGGGCGGACGCGGGGCAGGTTCGCATCGTCCGCAAGGAATTCGCGACCATCGGCCGTCATCCGGATGCGGATCTGCCCTTCGATCCGGGGCGCGATCTCGAGGTCTCGGTACGCCATGCGGCAGTCTTTCGGGCCGGCGGCGGCTGGGTGGTGCGCGACCTCGGGAGCACCAACGGGACCTGGGTCAATGGAGAAAAGGTAAAGGGCGACCGGGTCCTCCTCGCCGGCGACCTGATCCGCCTGGGGCGCGAGGGGCCCCGGCTCCGGTTCCAGCTCCACGACCGCCAGGCCGCGACGCTGCCGGACGAAGGGGCTGTCACCCTGAGCCGAAGCCCGGAGCGAAGCGAAGGGCCGGCGAAGGGGCGAAACCCGGGGGGCACCACCCGGATCCGCGCCGAGGTCCGCCGCCAGACCGCGGGTTGGAAGCGGGTGACCGCTCTGGTCGCGGTCGGGGCGCTGCTGATGAGCGCGGGACTCGGCATCCTGGCTGTCCGGCAGCAGCGGAGCGCGACCGAGCTCCGGGTCCGGCTGCTGGAGCGCACCGACAGCCTGCTCGCCAATCTGGCCGGCGCGAGCAGCAGCGTCGCCGCGCTCGCGGACCAGCTCGCGCTGGCCCGCGAGGAAACCGCCCGGCTTCGCGCCGGTATCGCCGATCGGGCCACCGGGGCGGGAGAGCTCGATTCGCTGACGGGGCGGCTGGAAGCGGACCTGCCGGGCCGGACCGCGATCGTGGAGGCCGCGCGCTTCGATCGTGCGGCGATCGATTCCGCCAATCGCGATGCGGTGGGAGTGGTGGTGACCGAGCTGGCCGGCGGCCGGCGCATCGCGGGCACCGGATTCGTGATCCGGGCCCGCGGAGATACCGGCTGGGTCCTCACCGCCCGCCACCTGGTGACGGATTCCGCGGGTCGCCCCGGGGCGCGGCTGGGATTCCTGTTCGAAGGCTCCCGCCAGAATTTCCGGGCCCGGCTGCTGGAGGTCGCCGACTCCGCCGACCTGGCGGTGCTGGTGGTGCGGGTTGCCGGAGGGGTTCCTGCGGTGGCCGGGCTGGGCGCCGCGCCCCACCCCGGTGAGCCGGTGGCGCTGCTCGGGTTCCCGGTGGGACTCGATCCCGGCGGCACCTGGCGTATCGAGGGAGTGCGCGCGGTCGGACTCACCGGAACCGTACGGAGAGCTGGCCCCGATCTGATCGAAGTGGACGGCTACGGGGCGAGCGGCTCGAGCGGCGGGCCGATCTTCGGCGCAGACGGAAAGGTGGTTGGCATGGTATTCGGTGGAGATCCTGAGAGCGATGGACGACTCGTATACGCCGTGACAACTACACAAATCACCCGACTCCTGGAGAAACTGCGGATCCCCTATCGGTAGGGCCCTGCCTTCGGGACGTGAGACCCGCAGATGTCACCGATCAACAGCCGATGGGCCCGTTTCCCCTTCAAGACCATCTCGCTTCTCATCGGTGCATCTGCTGGTACCCTGGTCAGGCGAGACGATCCCGACTGGACGTTTCACGGTTTGACGGACCCACGAAGCGCCGACCCCATGGCCGCTCCGATGATGGCGTCAGTCAGCGCATCACGGTCCGGCAGGGAACCATCCAGGTCTGTCATCGGTGAAATCTGTGGTCCGAAGGGACACGCGAGAGGATCCTGCCGCCGCGGGCTGGTGCGGTTTTTTCCGCGCCGAGCCGCGCCGACCGCTCAGTCCGAGCGCAGGGAATTCACCGGGTCGATCTGGAGCGCGCGACGGGCCGGGAGCCAGCTCGCCACCAGGGCGGCGGCCAGCAGTGCCAGCACGACCTGCACAAACGTGACCGGGTCCGAGGGACGGATGTCATAGAGCACCGATTGCATCGAGCGGGTCAGCAGCCACGCCCCGCCAACGCCGAGGGCTACGCCTATGCCGGCAAGCAGCATCCCCTTGCCGATCACCAGCCCCAGCACCGCGCGCGGGGTCGCGCCCAGCGCCACCCGCACCCCGATTTCCTGCCGGCGCTGGGTGACCGCGTAAGCCAGCACCCCGTAGATCCCTAACACGCCAAGCGCGAGGCCGATCGCGCCGAAGAGCGCCAGCAGCCAGGCAATCAGCCGCGGGCGGGCCACCGCCCGCCCCACCACCGCGTCCAGCGTGGTGATCTCGGTGATCGTCTGGGCCTTGTCCACCGACCAGATCGCTTGTCGCACCGCGGCGGCATAGCCGAGCGGATCGCCCGCCGTGCGGGCCACGATGCTCATACCGCTCCGGAAGTTCTGCAGCACATGGATGTAGATCGTGGGCTCGGGCGGCTCGGCCAGGCCCCGCTGCCGCACGTCGCCCACCACCCCGACGATCTGGATCGGCGTGGTGCCGAAGGTCAGGAACTTCCCCACCGCGCTCTCTCCCGGCCAGAAGCGGCGGACCAGCTCCTGGTTGACCACGAAGGCCAGGGGCGCGCCCCGGCGGTCGGTCGGCTCGAAGCTGCGGCCCTCCTGCAACGGGATGCCCATCGCCTGGAAGTAGTCGGTACTGACCTGGTGAAGCTGCGCCGCCGGCATCTGGTCCGGCGCGAGCACCCGCCCGGGGATTCCGGGACGCACCAGCTCGCCGTTGCCTTGGAGCGGCAGGTCCCGGATGACGCCGGCCGTCTCCACGCCGGGGACCGCGCGAACCCGCTCCAGCACCGTCTGGTAGTAGCCCATTTGCGCTTCCGGAGTGGCATAACCTGGCCCGACGCTCATTCTGGCCACCAGCGCGTGGTCGGTCCGGAACCCCGGATCGACCGAGACCAGCCGGGCAAAGCTCTTGGTGGCGAGCCCCGCTCCGATGACCAGGATCACCGCCAGCGCCACTTCCGCGATGACCAGGCCGCTGCGGAGCCGCTGGCCGCCGCTGCCGACCGACCCGCGGGTCCCGGCCCGGAGGGCCCCCTGAAGGTTGCCCGACGCCGAGCGCAGGACCGGCACCATGCCGAAGAGAAGTCCCGACAGCATCGAAAGCCCGAGCGTGAAGGCCAGCACCACCCCGTCCACCCGGATCGCGTCGGCGCGGGGCAATTCCGCGCCCCCGGCCGCGGCGAGAGCCCGGACCGCGACCACGCCGAGGCCCGCGCCAAGCACGCCGCCGGCCAGGGCCAGAGTC
>DATFGC010000519.1:0-6167 GCA_035249765.1 Gemmatimonadales bacterium
ACTCCAAGATAGATGCACCCGCGGCTCAACGTGTGATGGGGGTCACAATTTCAAGGCATTAGGAAGTGGGCAATCGGCAATGAGGTCCCCTACTGCCCATTGCCTACTGCCCATTGCCTGTTACTGCGGCATCGTGAAAATCCGCGCCCAGCGAATGCTGGTGAAGAAGGGGAGCGGCTTGTAGGTACTCCCGTCGAAGCTGTAGTAGACCAGCAGGGGGCGGCCGCGCACGTTGAGACGGGGCAGGAAGCCCCAGTAACGGCCGTCGTAGGACCCGTCCCGGTTGTCTCCCATCATAAAATAGGAGTCGCGGGGGACCACGATAGGACCCCAGTTGTTGAGGTCGGGACGGTAGGTCGCCTTGTCCACCCCGGCCACCAGGTACCTGGTCTGCCAGGCCCGCATCTGCTCCCGCTGCATCGGGTCGGCGTTGGCGAGCGGGTCGCTCTTGATCGCCCACGGCTCGCTGACCGCCTGCCCGTTGCGGTAGAGCTGGCCCGCCTCCATGGACAGGGTGTCGCCCGGCACACCGATCAGCCGCTTGACGACCTTGAGACCTTCCTCCTCCACCGAATCAAAGACCAGGATTTCACCCCGGCGCGGCTCACGAAGCGCCGGCAACCGGGCGTGGATCAGGGGCACTTCGGCGCCGTAGAGGAGCTTGTTGACGAACAGGAAGTCTCCGATCAGCAGGGTGTTTTCCATGCTGCCGGAAGGAATCCGGAAGGCTTCGACCAGAAAGGTGCGCAGGAAGAACCAGACCACCAGCGCCACCGCGATGGATTTGGTCCAGTCCCACAGCCAACGTGCAAATGATTTCAAGGCAAGTTCCTGGTTGAGGACTTCGGGATCTGGGGGTTGGAGGTTGGGGAACTGCCTCTCCCCAAACCCTAACCCCCAACCCCCAACCCCGGGCTTCTCTAGTCCACCCAGTCCGCCACAAAGATATTCGTTTCTCCCTCTCTGCCATGACGGTTGGAGGCCCAGACGAGTTTCCGCCCGTCGGCGCTCCACATCGGGAAGCTGTCGAAATCCTCGTGGGTGGTGACCTTTTCCAGCCCGGACCCGTCGGTGTTGATCAGGAACAGGTCGAATTTCCCGCTCCGGGGATTCTCGAAATTGGACGAGAAAATGATCTGGCGCCCGTTGGGGTGAAAGAACGGGGCGAAATTGGCGCCCCCCAGCCGGGTGATCTGCCTCGGATTCGCTCCATCGGCGTCGGCGATCCAGATCTCGACCCGGGCCGGGCGGACCGCCCGCGCCGAGAGCAGCCGGGCGTAGTCGGCGCTGTCGGCCGCGGTAACCGGATAGGCGGCGCGCCAGACGACCTGCTTTCCATCAGGAGAAAAAAAGGCCCCGCCGTCGTAGCCCACCCGGTTGGTGATCCGCCGCACCTGGGTGCCGTCCACCCGCATCACGTACAGCTCGATGTCGCCGTCGCGGGTACTCGTGAAAATGATCGACTCGCCGTCAGGGGAGACCGTCGCCTCGGCATTGTAGGCGCCGTTGCTGGTGAGTCGGCGGAGGTCGGTGCCGTCGGTCTTCGAGGTGTAGAGCTCCAGCTTGCCCAGCGGCCACACGTATCCCATGGACTGGTCGGGGCGCGGCGGACAGGCGGAATCGCTGGCGAAGGTCGAGGCGTAGAGGATCCTGCGGTCGTTGTCGTAGAAGTATCCGCAGGTGGTCCGGCCCAGACCGTTGGAGACCCGTCGCAGCCCGGAGCCGTCCACGTTCATGACGTATTGCTGGTCGCAGCCGCTGTCCACCCGCTCCTGGCGCTGGAAGATCAGCTGCTTGCCGTCGCGGGAGAAATACGCTTCGGCGTTATTGCCGCCGAAGGTGAGCTGACGGATGTTCCGCAGGTGCCGTTCACCCGGCTCCGGCTGATGGACCACCCGGCTCGCGCCCCCGGAGCCGGACGCGCACCCCAGCAGGAGCAGGAGGGCAGCCTTTCCCGGGCTCTGCGGAACTCCGAACTTCCGGCCGAACATCGCTCCCCCTCATGAGTTGGAGGGGCAAGATACCGGATCGGGGCGCCTCACGGGAGCGCGAAGGCCTGGAGCACGCCGTCTTCGTCCTCGCCGCCGGTGGCGATGAGGACGAACTGGCGTCCCGCCCGGGTCCGGTAGGTCATCGGGACCGCGTAGCCGAACGCGCCCAGCTCGGCGCTCCAGAGGGTAGCGCCGGTCTCGGCGTCGAGCGCGAAGAGGGTGCTGCCGCCTCCGGTCACGAACAGGAGGCCACCCGCGGTCACGATCGGACCGGGTGAGCCGACCACCCCTACCGGCGGCAGGTTCAGCCCGCGGAACAGCGGATGGTTGCGCACCCGGGGCCAGTCGCCCAGAGTCACCTGCCAGCGCTGCTCGCCGCTGGCCAGGTCGATCGCGGTCATCGTTCCGTAGGGCGGCTTCAGGATCGGCACGGTGCCGGCTACTTCCGGTTCCGCCCGGTCGCCGGGAGAAGCGGCCATCCCCAGCGCCGCGCCGGGATCAAACGAATAGGCGGCGTCGTTGGTCGGGCTCGGCCTGGGCGGGGCGAGCCTGTGGAGGGCGGGAGAGTTGTTGGCCTTGACATAGTACAAGCCCGAGACCGGGTCGAAGGCGCCGCCTCCCCAGCCGGCGCCGCCGATCACTCCGGGAAGGGTGACGGTGCCCTGGAGCGATGGGGGCGTGAACAACGGCCCCAGCCGGTAGGAGCGCACCGCTTCCTTCGCCATCGCCAGGAGCTCGGGGGTGTAGTCTATCAGATCGGCTTCGGTCACTCCCTGGCGGCTGAACGGTCTGGGCCAGATCGGAAACGGCTGGGTGCCCGCGGCGCGCTCCCCGGGCACGTCGCTGGCCGGCACCGGCCGGTCCTCGATGGGCCAGACCGGCTCGCCGGTGACCCGATCGAAGACGTAGAGGAATCCGGTCTTTCCGGCCACGGCTACCACGTCGCGGGTGCGGCCGTTGCTCCGCACCGTGGCGAGAAGGGGCGGGCCCGGGAGATCGTAGTCCCAGAGCCCGTGCCGCACGGTCTGGTAGTGCCAGACCCTCCTCCCGGTCCGGGCATCGAGCACCACCAGCGATTCGGCGAAGAGATTGTCGCCCTTGCGGGCCCCACCGTAATAGTCGTTGCCGGGTGTGCTCACTGGGAGGAACACCAGGCCCCGCGCGGTGTCCACCGTGAACGGAGCCCACACGTTGGTGTGGCCCACCCGCGCCCAGGAGCTGTCTTCCCAGGTCTCGTTGCCCGGCTGTCCCGGCTTGGGGATCGGATCGAAGGACCAGACCCGCTGACCGGTACGGACGTCGAAGGCCTGGACGTCGCCGGGCGGATCGCCGCGATAGGTGAGCCGGTCGGCGACGCCGTTCCCCACGATCACCAGGTCGCGCCAGATGACCGGGGGAGAAGTGCTGGTGTAGTGGAGCCGGTTGATGCGCCGCCCCAGCCCGGCGGTCAGGTCGATCTCTCCACCGGTCCCGAAGGAGGGAATCGGGCGCCCGGTGGCGGCATCGAGCGCGATGAGGCGCCAGCGGCTGTTGAGGAAGATCCGCCGTTCCCGGCCATCGCTCCAGGCCGCGACGCCCCGGTGCACGAATCCCATCCCGTTGGGCGGCTGTCCCGCATCGGTGGCCCGCGGGTCATAGCGCCAGAGCTCCCGGCCGCTCGATCCGTCGAGCGCGATCACCCGGTTGTAGGGGGTGGGAAAGTAGAGGGTGTCGCCGATCATGAGGGGCGTGGCCTCGAAGTAGCCGGGCCGCACCCGGACGGCGGTATCGCGCCGCTCCCCGGTGCTCCATTGCCACGCCTTGCGCAGCCGGGCCACGTTCTCGCGGGTGATGCCGGTGAGGGGCGAATACTTGGCGGCCCCCGGATCGCCGCCGTATTCCCGCCATTCTCCCCGGCCATCCTGGCCCGCGGCGCTGTCGTGCCGCACCACCACGCCACCCTGCATCACGAAGCGAACCCGGCGGAGCGCGGTGATGTCCCGGGAGGGATCTCCCGCGGTGGCGATCAGGTCGGCCCGGGCGCCCGGGATCACCGCGCCGATCTGTCCGGAGAGGCCGAGCGCGTCCGCGTTGAGCGAAGTGGCGGAGACGATGGCGTCCATCGCCGGCTGGCCGCCTTCCTCGACCCGGCAGATGAGATCCTCGGCGTTCCGCCCATGCGCTCCCGCCACCGCATCGGTGCCATAGACCACCCGAAGCCCCGGCGTCGCCAGCGCCAGACGAAAGGCGGCCCGGGCGAGCGGGATCGCGCGCTCCATGGCGGCGAACCCGGCCTCGTTGTAGTTGCCGATGCCTTCGAACTTGGGCCGGTTGTCGAGGTAATTCCGGAACACCAGCGAACACTGGGGACTGTAGTAGGTCCCCCGGTCTGCCAGGATCTTGAGCACTTCTGCTGTCGCGAACACCCCGTGCTCGATCTGAGTGCAGCCCGCCAGCGCGGCGGCCCGCATGCTCTCGGCGCTGTGGGCGTGCACCACCGAGCGGAGCCCCTGGGCCCGGGACTCGCCGCACAGCGCCACGAGCTGCGAATCGGACAGAGTCCGGGTTCCGCCGTCCCGGATGCTCCGGGAGGCGAAGATCTTGATCACATCGGCGCCGGCCGTCTTGCGGTCGCGCACCAGCCGGCGCAGCTGATCCGGCGAGAGGCTGGCTCCCGAAATCGGCTCCAGCGAGGTGAGAATCCGCGGTCCTTCCACCTGGCCCCGGGCAATGGCGTCGCGAAGCTCCTTGTCCTCCGGGGAGCCGAGCTCCTGGGTAGTGGTGAATCCGGCTCGCAGAGTCGCCCGGGCATTGGCCTGAATGGCGAGGACTCCCTGCGCGGGGCTTTCACCATCGTCGCGGGAGTGCAGCTTGCCTTGCGGATTGAAGTGCCAGGCGATGTGATCGTGGGCGTCAATCAGCCCGGGGAGGAGGGTGAGCTGGCCCAGGTCGTGGGTGACCCGGCGCCCCGGCGCCCCCGGCTCCACCCGGACGATCCGCCCGCCCTGAAGGGTGACCACCGCATTGGAGAGGACGCCGCCCTTCCCGTCCAGTACCTGGGCGGCGCGCAGGGTGACCGGCGTCTCCTGGGCCAGGACCGGGACCGCGATCAGCGCGGGAAGCAGCAGCCTCCACCGGTTCATTCCTTGCCGATCTCCTGCGCCGCGCGGAGCGACAGGGCGCAAAAAGTGAGGGTCCCGTTGGCGCAGCTCATGGACACGCAGGTAGGTGCTCCCACCACGAAGAGGTTGGGGTGGTCGTGGCTCCGCCCCCAGGAGTCGGTGACGCTGGTGGCGGGATCATCTCCCATGCGGCATCCGCCGGCGGGATGATCCTGGAAGGCATCGCTGCGGGTGGAGAGGACCGTGCCTCCCCCGGCGCGGGCCATTTCCGCGAACAACTCACGGATCGCTTCCTCGCTCGAGGCCCGGGCCTCGACCGACACCGGATCGTCCCGCAGTGAGAGCGACGGAAGCGGATCGCCCCAGGGAGTCCGCTTCGACGAATCCAGGGAGATGGCGCTCTCCCGGTCGGGGATCACGTCGTAGTAGGCGCGAACCCGGGCGGCTCCGGAGGCGGCGCGGCGCCGCCAGTCGGCCAGCAGCTCGTCCCCCAGCAGCAACCGGCCCGAGGCGTCCCCCACCCGGGGCTCCCGGCCCGCCGACGATTCCCAGACCCGGAGATCGTGGCGCAGGTAGCGCGGTCCCCGCGAGGCCCGCATGTACTTCTTGCTCACCAGGCTGTGCTGCTCGTTGAGTCCGGGATAGAGCCGGAGCGGCAGCTCGATGTAGCCCCCGACGTTGCGGTGGCCGCCGACGTACTTGCCGACCAGCCCCGACCGGTTGGCGATCCCTTCGGGAAACCGGCTGGAGCGGGAGAGCAGCAGGAGGTGGCTGCTCCACACATAACCCGCTGCCACCACGAAGGTCCGGGCCCGGAATTCCAGCTCCGCTCCGCCGTCGCGGCTCACCGCCAGCGCCCGGGTGATCCGCGGCGAGTCGCCTTCGGCGTCGATCCGGCGCACTATGGTCCGGGGCATCAGGGTGATCCGGCCGGAGGCGCGAAGCGGGGTCCAGGTGTGATCGGGGGAGTACTTGGCGCCGATCGGACAGACCGGAAAGCAGGTGTCGTTGCGGCAGCAGGCCGGCCGGCCGCCATAGGGCACCGAATTCTTGGCGGAGGGCTGGCTCCACATCG
>DATFGC010000520.1:0-8216 GCA_035249765.1 Gemmatimonadales bacterium
AACAAGGCGACCGCGATGAAGATGCTCCGCGCCGCCATCTACCAGAAAAAGCTGGAGGAGCAGGAGGCGGCCCGCGCGGTGATCGAAGCGACCAAGACCGACAACTCCTGGGGCAACCAAATCCGGTCCTACGTGTTCCAGCCCTACACCATGGTCAACGATCACCGCACCGAGACCAAGGTGGGCGACGTGCAGCGGGTGATGGATGGCGACCTCGACGAGTTCATCCAGGCCTGGCTCAAGCGCGCCGCCGGAAGCGCCCGGTGACCGCGTCCCCGGAGCGCAGCTACGTCGAGGAGGCCCGGCGGAAGAACCGGGACGCGCTGAGCGCCAGGGGCATTCGGCCCTACGCCTATCGCTACGAGCGCACCCATCTGGCCGCCGACGCGGTGGCGCTCTACGCCGACAGCATGGGGGACGACGGGCCCATGGTGGCGGTGGCCGGTCGGCTCGCGGCCCTCCGGGTTCAGGGCAAGACCATGTTCGGCCACCTGGAGGATCCCTCGGGGCGGATTCAGATCTATTTCCGGCGTGACGCGCTGGGGGTGGGCTGGGAGACCGCCGAGCTGCTCGACCTGGATGATTTCGTGGGGGTGACCGGCACCCTGTTCCGCACCCGGACCGGCGAGGTCACGGTGCGGGCCCTGGTGGTCGAGGTGCTGGCCAAAAGCCTCCGGCCGCTGCCCCGGGGGAAGACCCGGCTCAGCGAGGAGGGGGCCGAGACCTGGGGTGGCCTCAGCGATCCGGAGATCCGCTACCGGCAGCGCTACGCCGATCTCGCGGTGCACCCCGACGTGCGGCGGGTGTTCGAGACCCGGGCCCGGGCCATCGGCTTCCTGCGGCACTATCTCGAGGAGCGCGGCTTTCTCGAGGTGGAGACCCCGGTGCTCCAGCCACTCTATGGAGGCGCCTCGGCCCGGCCGTTCGTCACCCATCATAACGCGCTCGACCTGCCGCTCTATCTGCGGGTCGCGGATGAGCTGTACCTCAAGCGGCTGATCGTGGGGGGCTTCGAGCGGGTCTACGAGATCGGACACGATTTCCGGAACGAGGGGATGGATCGCTCCCACAACCCGGAATTCACCATGCTGGAGTGCTACCAGGCCTACGCCGACTACCACGACATCATGGAGCTGACCGAAGGCATGGTGGCGGGCGTGGTGCAGCACTGCACCGGCGGCCCCGGCCTCACCGTGGAGGGACGAGCCCTCGATTTCACCCCGCCGTTCCGGCGGGTGGAATTCGTCGCCGGCCTGGCGGAGCGCACCGGACTCGACGTCCGCACCGCCGGGGACACCGAGCTGCGTGCCAAGCTGACCGAGTCGGGCGTCTCCCGCGACGAGGCCGCGACCTATGCGGGAGCCAAGCTGGTGGATGAAGTATTCAAGGCCTATCTGGAGCCGGCCCTGGTGCAGCCAACCTTCGTGACCGACTACCCCAAGGCGCTCTCGCCGCTGGCCCGGGTCCATCGCGCCGATCCCGCCCTCACCGAGCGATTCGAGCTCTTCGTCAACGGCCGGGAGCTGGCCAACGCCTTCAGCGAGCTGAACGACCCCGACGACCAGCGCGCCCGGTTCGAGGACCAGGGGCGGCAACGCGCCGCGGGCGACGAGGAGACCCAGCCGCTCGACGAGGATTACATCCGGGCGCTGGAGTACGGGATGCCGCCCACCGGCGGCATGGGCATCGGGGTGGACCGGCTGGTGATGCTGATCACCGGCCAGTCGTCGATCCGCGATGTGGTTCTGTTTCCGGCGATGCGGCCGGAACCGGGGAGCCAGGGAGCCAGGGAGCCAGGGAGCCAGGGAACGTGAGTGCCTGTCTGATAGCTTGTCTGATAGCCGATAGCCGATAGCGGATAGCCCTATGCTCATGCCGTCGTCGCTTGAACGTGCGATCGCCATCCGCTACATGCGGGGCCGCAAGCAGACCCGCTTCGCCACCCTCAACACCATCATCGCGGTGGGCGGCGTGGCGATCGGGGTCACGGCGCTGATCGTGGTGCTCGGGGTGATGAACGGCCTCCGGGATGATCTCCGGGACCGGATCCTGGTGGCCAACCCCCATCTCCGGGTGCTCACCTTCGGCTCCTCGCTCAAGATGGAGAGCTGGCGGGAGGCGCTGGACTCGGTGCGGCAGCATCCCGAGGTGATCGCCGCCGAGCGGGAGGTGCTCACCAAGTCGGTCGTGACCAACTCGGCCGAGTATCCCGCCGCGGTGGACGTGGTGGGGTTCGATCCCGACACCGGCCGGATGGCGGTCACCACCCTGGCCGACAAGGTCAGCGCAGGCGGGCTCTCCTTCAGGACCAGCTCCGACACCGTGGACGGCGGCATCGTGCTCGGCTATCGCCTGGCCAACCGGCTCTCCGTGTACGCCGGCGACGTGGTCAAGCTGGTGTCGCCGTCGTCGATCCAGGTCAACCGCGCCACCGGACAGCGGATCCCCCAGTTCTGGTTCTTCGAAGTCACCGGAACCTTCGACACCGGGATGTATCAGTACGATGACGGGTTCGCGGTGATGGACATGGCCACCGCGCAGCGGTTCGCCGGGCTGGGCGACGCGGTCACCGGCATTCAGATCCGGCTCCGGGATCCCTGGAAGGCGCCCCAGGTCGGCGATTCGCTCCAGGCCCGGCTCGGCTATCCGTTCCGGTCGCTGGACTGGCAGAGTCAGAACCAGAGCCTGTTCAGCGCGCTCCAGCTGGAAAAGCTCGCCATGGGCCTGATCATCTGCTTCATCATGGTGGTGGCGGCGTTCAACATCGTGGGCACCCTCACCATGGTGGTGGCCGACAAGACCAAGGAGATCGGCATCCTCCAGGCGATGGGGCTGCCACCCCGCGCGATCGGACGGGTGTTTCTGGCCCAGGGCGCCATCATCGGCGCGGCCGGCACCCTGCTGGGGCTGATCCTCGGACTGGGCGTCTCCTACCTGCTCGACCGCTCCGGGCTGATCCGGATCGACCCCGCGGTCTATTTCATCGATCACCTTCCGGTCCACGTGGAAGTGCTCGACGTGCTGGCGGTGGTGCTGTTCAGCTTCCTGGTAGCGGTGGTCGCCACCCTGCATCCCTCCCGGGCGGCGTCCCGGCTGACGCCGGTGGACGCGATCCGGCACGAATGAGCACCGTCCTGGAGGCGCGGGAGCTGCGGAAGTCCTACCGCGGGGGCGACGGCGGCACCATCGAGGTGCTGCGGGGCCTCGAGCTCGCCGTGGCCACCGGCGAATTCGTCGCGGTGACCGGGGAGAGCGGTTCCGGCAAGAGCACGCTGCTCCACCTGCTCGGCGCGCTGGACCGGCCCAGCTCGGGCCTGATCGCCCTGGACGGCACCGCCTACGACACCCTCGACGCCGCCGCCCTGGCCGAGCTGCGCAACCGGCGGATCGGATTCGTATTCCAGTTCCATCACCTGTTGCGGGATTTTTCGGCGCAGGAGAACGTCGCGATGCCCCTGCTGATCGGGGGGATGGCGCCAGGGGAAGCGCAGGACCGGGCCCGGACCCTGCTCGAGCTGGTGGGACTTGCTCCCCGGATGAGCCACCTGCCCGCCCAGCTCTCCGGCGGGGAGCAGCAGCGCGCGGCGGTGGCCCGGGCACTGGTGACCGAGCCGGCGCTGCTCCTGGCGGACGAGCCGTCGGGCAATCTGGACGAGCGCAACGCCGAGCAGCTCCACGCCCTGTTCGCCGGGCTGGCACGCAACTTTCGCACGGCAGTGGTCGTCGTGACCCATAACCGCTCCCTCGCGGCGCGGGCGGACCGGGTGCTCCGGCTCAGCGAAGGCGTGCTGGCCGCAGCCGCCCCGGCCGGGTTTTCGGAGAGTGGGGAATGAAGTGCAATGCGTGCGGCGACCGGGAAGGCGTGGTCAGCCTGACCCAGATCGTCGAAGGGGACGTGCGCACGGTGAGCCTCTGCGCCCAGTGCGCCGCCGACAAGGGGATCGAAACCGGTCTGGGCCTCTCCGAGACCCCGCTGGGCGGGTTTCTCGCGGCGCTGGGCGAGAGCGCCGACCCCGACGCGCCCCTCTCGGCCGCGCTGGAAACCGGCTGCCCCGCCTGCGGCGCCACCCTGCGCGATTTCCGGGAGACCGGACGGATCGGCTGTGCGGAGTGTTATCGGGCGTTCGATGCGCCGCTCCGGGAGCTGCTGCGACGGCTGCACGGATCCACGCATCACACCGGGATGCGCTATACCGGCACCGATCTCCCCCGAGCCACTGCCACGCCCGACGGCGGCGCCCGCGAGCTGCGGGAGCAGCTCCGCCGGGCCGTCGAGTCGGAGCAGTTCGAGCTGGCCGCCCAGCTGCGGGACCGGCTGCGGGAGCGGGAATGATCGATCTCTCGCTGCTCCCCGACGGCGGAATGGCCTGGCTCGAAGCCAGCGGCCCGGGCAGCCACCTGGTGGTCTCGACCCGGGTGCGGCTGGCCCGGAACCTGGAGCGGCACCGGTTCATCACCCGCACCGATCCGGCGGAGCGGGAAGCGATCCTGGCCGAAGTCGAGGCCGCCGCCGCGAGCACCGGGGGCCTGGGCCGCGCGGTGCGCTTCCGGATCGACCGGCTCGAGCTGGTGGACCGCCAGCTCCTCCACGAGCGCCACCTGGTGAGCCGGGAACTGGCCGCGCCGGAGACCGGATCCCGGGTGCGCCCCGGGGCCGGATTGCTGGTCCAGGACCGGGCCAGCGTGATGGTCAACGAGGAAGACCATCTCCGGCTCCAGGCGCTCCGTTCCGGCTTCGCGCTGGAAGCCACCTGGGGCCAGGTCGCGACGCTGGACACCGAACTGGGGCAACGACTTGCCTTCGCATTTCACCCCGAGTTCGGTTACCTTACCAGCTGTCCGACCAACGTCGGAACCGGGCTCCGCGCCTCGGTGCTGGTGCACCTTCCGGGGCTGGTTCTGACCAAGGAAATCAACAAAATCCTCCAGGGTCTGACCCAGGTCGGTCTCACCTTTCGGGGACTGTACGGGGAAGGCAGCGAAGTCGTCGGCAATCTGTTCCAGCTCTCCAATCAGACCACGCTGGGGCAGACCGAACGGGAGCTGCTGGACCACCTCGGCAAGCTGGTGCGGCAGGTGATGGAGTACGAAGAGCGGGCCAGGCAGATTCTGCTGCGCGATGCGACCGCGATTCTGGAGGACAAGGTGTGGCGGGCGTTCGGGCTGCTGCGCTACGCCCGCACCCTGTCGTTCGAAGAGACCATGAACCTGCTGAGCGGGGTGCGGCTTGGTGTGGGGCTGGGGCTGATCCCGAACGTCGGTATGTATACGTTGAACAAGCTCCTCGTCTTCACCCAGCCCGCGCATCTCGCCGCCGCCCAGGGCCGGGGCCTCGCCGACGAGGAGGTGCCGGTCCGGCGCGCGGCGTACGTGCGGCAGATGCTCGAAGCGGAAGTGGGGCGCCGCGGATCCTCCGCGGACCTGCCACCGACCCAGGGATGACCACGCGATGAACGGCTACAACTTCACCGACCGGGTCCGCAAGGTCCTCCAGATGGCTCGCGAGGAAGCGGCGCGCCTCCATCACGAGTACGTCGGGACCGAGCACATTCTGCTGGGGCTGATTCGCGAGGGCGAGGGCGTCGCCGCGGCGGTGCTCACCAATCTGAACGTCGATCTCGACGACATCCAGCAGAAGATCGAGTAAACGGTCAAGAAGGGGAAAGCGGCCGCGGCACCGGGTCCCGACCTGCCGTACACCTCGCGGGCCAAGAAGGTGCTCGAGCTGGCCATGACCGAGGCCCGGGAGCTGAATCACTCCTACGTGGGAACCGAGCACCTGCTGCTGGGCCTGCTGCGGGAGGAGAAGGGCATCGCCGCGCAGGTCCTCACCGACGCCGGGGTGACCCTGGAGCAGTCCCGGGCCGAGACCCTCCGGCTGCTGGGCAGCGACATGCCGCAGACCGGGTCGGGCGCTTCGGCGCCGGCCCCGCCCACCGCCGCGCCCAAGTCGGAAAAAAAGTCCAAGACGCCGGCGCTGGATCACTTCTGCCGGGACCTGACCCAGCTGGCCGCCGAAGGCCAGCTGGATCCCACCATCGGGCGGCAGAAGGAAATCCAGCGGGTCATGGAGATCCTGGCCCGGCGGAAGAAGAACAATCCGGTGCTGATCGGCGAGCCCGGGGTGGGGAAGACCGCCATCGTCGAGGGGCTGGCGCTGCTGATCGCGAGCGGCCAGTGTCCCGACGTGCTGCGGGACCACCGGGTGCTCTCGCTCGACATGGCGGCGGTGATCGCCGGGACCAAGTACCGGGGCCAGTTCGAGGAACGGCTCAAGGCGGTCATGAACGAGATCGCCCAGAGCAAGAACATCGTGCTCTTCATCGACGAGCTGCACACCCTGGTGGGCGCCGGCGCCGCCGAGGGCGCGATCGACGCCTCCAACATGCTGAAGCCGGCCCTGGCGCGGGGTGAGCTGCAGTGCGTGGGCGCCTCGACCCTCAACGAGTACCGCAAGTACATCGAGAAGGACGGGGCGCTGGAGCGCCGCTTCCAGGCGGTGATCGTCGAGCCGCCCACGGTGGAGGAGACCTTCGAGATCCTCAAGGGGCTCCGGAAGAAGTACGAGGACCATCACCGGGTGAGCATTCCCGATCTCTCGCTGCAGGCGGCAGCCGAGCTGTCCGACCGCTACATCACCGACCGGTTCCTGCCCGACAAGGCCATCGACGTGATCGACGAGGCCGGGGCCCGGGCCCGGCTGGCCTCCCAGGCGCCCCCCGCGGAGATCGGCACCCTCAAGGCCGATCTGGAGAAGGTGAACCAGGAGAAGGAAGCGGCGGTCCGGGACCAGAACTTCGAGCGGGCGGCGGCGCTCCGGGACAGCGAGCGCGACCTGCAGAACCGGATCCGGCTGCGGCAGGAGGAATGGGAGCGGGAGCGGCAGACCAAGCGTCCCATCATCGACGAAGAGGCGGTGGCCTTCATCGTGTCCCGCTGGACCGGCATTCCGCTCACCCGGCTCCAGGAGGCGGAGACCGCGCGGCTGCTCCGGATGGAGGAGGAGGTCCACCAGTCGGTCATCGGCCAGGACGAGGCGATCACCGCGGTGGCCCGGGCCATCCGCCGGAGCCGGGCCGGGCTCAAGGACCCCAACCGCCCGATCGGCTCGTTCATCTTCTCGGGCCCCACCGGGGTGGGCAAGACCGAGCTGGCCCGGGCGCTGGCCCGGTTCCTGTTCGCCGACCCCGCCGCGCTGATCCGGGTGGACATGTCCGAGTACATGGAGAAGTTCTCGGTCTCCCGGCTGATCGGCGCCCCGCCGGGTTATGTGGGCTACGAGGACAGCGGCACCCTCACCAAGGCGGTGCGGCGGAAGCCCTATTCGGTGGTCCTGCTCGACGAAATCGAGAAGGCCCATCCCGACGTGTTCAACATCCTGCTCCAGGTGCTCGATGAGGGCCACCTCACCGACAACTACGGGCGGATGATCGACTTCAAGAACACCGTGGTGATCATGACCTCGAACGTGGGCGCGCGGGACATCACCCAGTCCAAGTCGCTCGGCTTCCACGGCGGCGACCGGGCCCGCACCTTCGAGAAGATCGCCGAGACCGTCAAGGAGGAGATCGCCAAGGTCTTCAATCCGGAATTCCTGAACCGGCTGGACGACGTGATCGTCTTCCATCCGCTGGACAAGACCCACATCGCCCAGATCGTCGGGGTGTTGCTCAAGGACGTGCAGCGCCGGATCGGGGACGAGGTCAAGCTCACTCCGGCCGCGACCGATTTCCTGGTCGAGCACGGCTACGACCAGACCTACGGGGCCCGGCCGCTCAAGCGCGCGATCCAGCGCTATATCGAAGATCCGCTGAGCGAGAAGATTCTGACCGGCGAGTTCACCCGGGGCGACGAGATCGAGGTCGATGTCGCCCCCGGGAAGGACAAGCTGACGTTCCGCGCCCTCACGGGGACGCGGGCGTAACCGCGGGGCAGTGATCGGTGCTCAGTGCTCAGGGGTAGCCCTCCCTGGAGCCTGACCACTGACCACTGACCACTGACCACTCCAATGAACCGCTACACTCTCCCGCTCGCCCTGGCCGTTTCCCTCCTGCCCGGAGCGCACCGCGCCGCCGCCCAGGAGGTGGTCTCGCCCCCGGTGGACAGCATCGTGGTCCAGGGCGCGGTCCGCAACACCGCCCGGCAGGTGATCAGCTTCTCCGGAATCCAGATCGGCCAGCCCGCCACCTACCGGGGGATTCAGCGCGCCATCCAGG
>DATFGC010000521.1:0-4830 GCA_035249765.1 Gemmatimonadales bacterium
GAGCGCGCGTTCGACATGCAGTACCAGGAGCCCGGCGGTGCGGCCAAGCGGGGCCGGGCCGCCGGCATCACCGCGCGCCCCGAGGTGGAGGCGCCCACGCCGGAGCCGGAGCGGATCGAAGCGCCGGTGGTGGAGGCCCCGCCGGTCGAAGCGCCCCCGGCAGAGCCGGCCGACACGCCGAGGACCCCGGCGCCCCGGCCGGGACGCACGGTCCGAATCGGGCCTGCGTTGGGTGAAGGGAAACTCTGGGTCAGGCCGCTCCCTGCGCCGCCCCGGGAGCTGGCCCGCGAGCTTTCCCGCTCCCACCTGGAGCTGGTGGACAGCGCGGTCGCGGCCATCGTCCAGGCCTACGTGGATTCGGTGCTGAGCGCGCCCGCCGCCGCCGGCGCGGCGCCGCCGAGCTGGACCACCCAGATCTTCGGGAAGACCTTCGGGATCGACAGCAAGTACATCTACCTCGGTCCGCTCCGGATTCCG
This sequence comes from Gemmatimonadales bacterium, assembly GCA_035249765.1. Lineage (GTDB taxonomy): Bacteria > Gemmatimonadota > Gemmatimonadetes > Gemmatimonadales > GWC2-71-9 > JABFSM01. Next base: position 478 of record DATFGC010000521.1, read on the forward strand.
AGCGCGGTGCTGGCGCTGCTGCCGATCAAGGGGGGCACCACGATGGAGTACTCCCAGGCCAACCGGCTGGCTCTGATCCGGGAAGACCTCCAGCGCGCCTCGGCGCGGGCGCAGACCATGGAGGAGTTCAAGCGGGCGGTGAAGGAGCTCCGGGCCGAGCGGGAGCGGCAGAAAGAGATCGAGCGCAACCAGCGGCTGAAGCCGGAGAAGCGGGATTCCGTGAAACCGTGACTGGATGCTAGGTGCTGGATGCTGGAATGACGTCCAGCATCCAGTGCCCAGGCTCTAGCATCCAGACGCGCCGTTCCGCTCCGCCGCCGCCGTAAGGCGCGCCAGCGAGGATGAGCGTCCCACCACCTCCAGCAGCTCGTTGACCGGCTCCGACACCGTGGTTCCGGTGATCGCGACCCGGATCGGCTGGAGCAGGTCGCCCAGCTTCATTCCCTCCTGCTCTACCCGCTGCTTCAGCGCATCCAGAATCGGCTCGGCCCGCCACTCCGGCTCACCCAGGCCACGGAGGGTGTCGGTGGCCAGGACCAGGGCGCGGGCGTATCCGTCGCCCATCTTCTCGATCAGCTTCCTGCCCTTGTCGTCCAGCACCGCGCGGCGGGAGTCGAGCCGGATGGCGACCCGCTCGGCGATCTCCAGCATGGTCCGGGCCCGGGACTTGACCGCGTCGATGTAGGGAGGAAGCAGGTGGGCCCCGCGGACCTGGACGCCCATCTTCTCGAGCTCCCGCGCCACCGGGGCGGCAAGCGACGCTCCACTCATCCGGGACAGGTACTGGCCGTTCATCCATTCGAGCTTCGCGGTGTCGAAGATGGCCGGCTTCTTCTGGATGGCTTCCAGGGTGAACAGCTCGATCATCTCGGCCGGGGACATGATCTCGCGGTCCTCGCCGGGCGACCAGCCGACCAGGGCCAGAAAGTTCCGCATCGCCCCGGGGAGAATGCCTCGATCCTGATAGTCCCCCACCGCGACGGCGCCGCGACGCTTGGACAGCTTCTTCCCGTCGGTGTCGAGAATTACCGGCACGTGGGCAAAGACGGGCAGGGGAGCGCCCAGCGCCAGGTACAGCGCGATCTGCTTGGGAGTGTTGGAGATGTGGTCGTCGCCCCGAATCACGTGGGTGATCCGCATCGCGACGTCGTCGGAGACCACCGCGAGATTGTAGATCGGGGTGCCATCGCTTCGCAGCACCACCAGATCATCGAGGTCACGTCCATGGAAGCCGATCCGGCCGTGGACTGCGTCCTCCCAGGCCAGCTCGGCATCCGGCATCCGGAACCGGAGCACGAAGGGCATGCCCCCGGCCACCCGGGCCGCGATCTCCTCGGGGGGCAGGCGATCGCAGCGCCGGTCGTACTTGTAGAGATCAACCCCCCCGGGCGTCGCCTGGCGCTGGGCTTCCAGCTCTTCCCGGGTACAGAAGCAGCGGTAGGCCTTGTTCTCGACCAGGAGCCGCTCGGCGTCGGCCCGGTGGCGCTCGACGTGGGCCCCCTGAAATATCGGACCTTCGTCCCAGTCGAGCCCGAGCCAGGCGAGCCCGTCGAGAATCACCCGGGTGTGCGCCTCGGTGCTCCGCTGGGCGTCGGTGTCCTCGATCCGGAGGATGAACGCGCCTCCGGTTTTCCGGGCGAAGAGCCAGTTGTACAGTGCGGTGCGCGCCCCACCGACGTGGAGATAGCCGGTGGGCGAGGGAGCGAAGCGGACTCGCGTCGGAGTGGTGACCATCGGACCCGGGAGGGAGGGAAACGGAGCGGGAGGGATTCGAACCCTCGATAGGGGTTTACCCCCTATGCCGGTTTAGCAAACCGGTGCCTTAAGCCTCTCGGCCACCACTCCTAAGCGGGTTGGGAATATTGGGGTGTGCTGGGGGAGATGCAAGGAGAAGAAGCTGTCAGCCATCAGCTGTCAGCCATCAGTCAGGCTGAATCCACAGGTTCTTCCACGCCCATCCACAAATCAATAAATGCTGCAGGTGTTGTCCACAAAGCACCGGAATCCAGCACCCAGAAGCCATTCTGCAACCTGCAGTTATCTGGTGCTCCATGAACGTTGAAGAAGTGGATTGGGTAGGCATTGACAGACGGCTTGCTCCCGGGCTTCGTACCCGTTCACTCCTCGGCGAGCAGCCTGTGCTTTGGAAGCGATGTGCGGTTGGAGTGGCATTCCTCGCGCTGGCAGTCTCCTGCAGCCGGCGGTCGCCGCTGCTCGCCCCCACTCCCAGCGATCTCGCCCGGGTCGGTCCCGACAGCTTCCTGGTTCAGCTCGAGACCAGCCGAGGGAACGTGCTGCTCATGGCCCACCGGGCCTGGTCACCGTTGGGGGTGGACCGGATCCACTTTCTGATCAGCCAGCGGTACTACGACGGGGCCCGGTTCTTTCGGGTAGTTCCCGGCTTCGTGGTGCAGTGGGGAATCAGCGGCGACCCCGCGGTGAACACGGTGTGGGACGACCGGAACCTGCCCGACGAGCCGGTCCGGCAGAGCAACACCCGGGGCCGGGTCGCGTTCGCGCGGGGCGGCCCCAACACCCGCTCGGTGCAGCTCTACGTGAACCTCGCCGACAACTCCCGGCTCGACACCACCAGCACATTCGGGTTCCCTCCGCTGGGCGAAGTGCGGGAGGGGATCGCGCTGATGGATTCGATGTACGCCGGATACTCCTGCCGCCGGGGAAGCCAGGGAACTTGCCCCAGCCAGGACTCGATTCAGGCGATGGGAGATGCCTACCTGAGCCGGGCTCACCCCTTGCTCGATTACATCAAGCGGGCCCGGATTGTACGGGAGTGGAGCAGTGAGCGGTGAGCGGTAAGCAGGTGCTGATACTGTCCCAGTGTCGAGTTCCTGCCACACATCCACCCGACGGCGCGACACCTAATGGCCTGAATTCCAGCTCTCCCAGGTGAGCCGGCAGCGGTTCACGAAGTACTCCTCGGGGTGGCCGGTCTGCCGGAGCAGGGTATGGAGCAGCTCGTGCCGCACCACCATTTCGTTGCCCTGATAGTTCCCTGCGATGACGATCCGGTGGGAAGCGCCCTCCCCGATCCAGACCCCCACCTGGGGCCCGTCTCTGGTCTCGAAGGTCTCAACTCCAGGCACCACATAGAATTGCACCGTTGCCAGACTGCCGGTGCGACCGCTGCAGGCCTCGGTCCGGGCAAACCATTCGCGGTAGGTCGCCGATGCCGCCACCGGAACCGCCCCTACGGGCAGAACCGCCTGGCTCGGCGTCAGCGCACCGCAGCCCGAAAGGGCCATGACCCCCAGGATCGAAAAGGCGTTAAGGACGGTTCGGTTGTCCACGAGGTCTCCACAGCCAAGTGTCGAAGTTCTTGACTGTGGAGGGGCTAGAGGTGTGCCAGCGGCTCGGGGTTGGGGATTGGGGGCTGGGGGTTGGGGAACCCTAGGGTTTCTTGGCCGGGGGTCTCCGGCCGGGCCGCTTGGGCGGAGCCGAGACCTTGGCCGCGCTGTCACCCATCTGCCGGCGTATGGTGCCCCGGTCCACGGTGGCTCCGGTCCGGCTGATGGTCTGGAAGAACATCTCGTCTCCGGCGATCTCGACCAGCATGAAGGAGCGGTCGGTCGCGAATCCCACCTCGACCAGCTCGCCCGGGCGGGTGTCTCCCTTGCGCAGCTTGGCGGACCCGCCCGCGACGAAGTATTGAATGCCATTCTGGGGGCGGAAGCGCTCGTAGATGTGCTCGTGCCCCTGAAAGACCACGTCCACCTCGTGCTTCATCAGGATCGGCTCCAGCACCTTGCGCAGCTCGACTTCGGGTCCCCGCCGCGCCGTGGTGTAGAGGGGATGATGGAAGTAGGCGATCTTCCAGTCCGACCCTGACGCCGCCAGCTCCTTCTCCAGCCAGGCGATCTGTTCGGGATCCAGGTAATTGCTGTCCAGTACGAAGAAGCGGGCGTTTCCCTTCTTGAACGTCCGGTAGCGCTGTCCGCCCAGGTTGAAGGGCTTGTAGAACTTCTGATTGGGATCGTCGTGATTGCCCAGCGCGGCGTGGAACTCGACCCCGCCGTCGAGCAGAGCCTTGTAGGGCCGCTCGAATTTCTTGGCGAAGTCCTGGGGCCGCTCCGAGCCGTAGATGTTGTCTCCCAGCAGCAGCGCGAACGTGAAAGGGAACCGCTGGTAGTACCGGGTGATTTCGGTGGCGACTTCGTTCTGGGACCGGTCTCCGGTTCCGGCGTCCCCGATGACCGCGAAGCGGACCGAATTGTCCTTGAGCGGGAGCGCCAGGGTGGCCTGGACGGCTGCCTGGGTCCCGCTCTGCGCCGCTGCCGGCGCCGGCGCTCCGGCCGCGATCAGCGCCAGCGCGATCGTGGAGAGTGTCTTCACGGC
>DATFGC010000522.1:0-2944 GCA_035249765.1 Gemmatimonadales bacterium
CGGCCGGTCGGGAAGGGACACGGTCAGCTGGTGGGATGCTCCCTCGATCAGCGGCGCGCTGGTCTCGATGGCGCTCTGCACCACGGAGGCCAGATCCACCGGTTCCTTCCGCAGGTCCAGCCGGCCTCCGCTGATCCGGGATACCTCGAGCAGGTCATCCACCAGCCGAATCAGCCGGGCGAGCTGATGGTCCAGCATCTCGTGGATCCGGTCGGCGGCCTCGCCGGGACCGGTCTGCCGCAGAATATGCAACGCGTTGCGTATCGGCGCGAGCGGATTGCGCAGCTCGTGAGACAGGGTGGCGAGGAATTCGTCCTTGCGGCGATCGGCCCTGCGGAGCGCCTCCTCCGCCTGCACCCGATCGGTGATGTCGATGGCGATTCCGCCGATGAGCCGGGGGCGGCCCTCGGCATCCCGGATGGGAAACTTGCTCACGATCGAGTGCCGCAGCACGCCCTGGGGATCGCGCAGAAACTCGATGACCTGAATCCCGGTTCCGCCGGCGAGGGCCCGGCGGTCGTTCTCGATGAACGCGACCGCCGACTCGGGCGGAACCAGCTCCGCGTCGGTGCGGCCGGTGATCGCCTCGCGGGGCGCGCCGAAAGCCCGCGCCGCGGCCTCGTTGACATAGACGTAGCAGCCGTGGAGATCCTTGATCCAGGCGAGTCCGGGGAGGTTCTCGGCGAAGCGGGCAAAGCGCTCTTCGCTCTCCTGGAGCCGCACCTCGTTGCGGCGACGGAGGGTGGCGGCAAGCAGGGGCCGGTCGGTCATGTCGCGCATGGCGGCGGCGAAGCCGGTGTGCCGCTGTTGCCCATCCCGCAGCGCGGTGAGGATCAGGTTGACCCGGAAACGTTCCCCGTCCCGTCCCACCCGCCAGCTCTCCCCCTCGAAATACCCCCACTGGAGCGCGGTCGCCAGGTTCTTCGCCGGCTCCTCCCCGGCGACGGCCTCCGTCGAGTACAGCACCGAGAGGGGCCGGCCGATGACCTCCGAGGCGGTGAGCCCGGTGACCCGCTCGGCCCCCAGGTTCCAGCTCCTGATGATGCCGCCGGCGTCCAGGACGAACACCGCGAACTCGCGGGCCCCATCCTCGGGAGGACGGCGGCGATCCTCGCCTTCCGGAAGGCTCTTCCCCGGGTGTGCTGACGGTGCGCTGGAGGGTTTTCTGGGCACGCGGCGGAGCTCCCGGTGGGGTATTACATCCAGTCCTGCATGGGAGTGGTCCGGCGCAGCGCGTCGGGATGGCGCCGGAACCAGCTCATCAGCAGCAGCATCTCCTCGATGACTGACGCCGGGATCGGTCCGGCGGACACATCGCCCTGGGCAAGCTCCGCGGCGACGACGCCCCGGAAGGCCTCGATTTCGATCGGCGTCGCAGGCCAGGGATAACAGGCCCGGACCACGCCGCGCCGAATCAGATAGGCGCGGTCGTCACCGTGGGTGCCGGGGTCGCGGTACACGAAGGTCAGCAGCTCGACCGCCGAGCGGGCCCGGGTGGTGGCGCCGAGCAGCCATTCCAGCGCCTCGAAGCGCTCCCGCCACCGCGCCGCCGCCTCGAATTCGCCCCGCTCCGCCGCCGCCATCATTCCGTCCACTACCCGGTCCACCGGCGCGATCGCCCGCCCCTCCAGAAAGGCCACCGCCACCGCCAGGCGCTCCCGGTAATTCCGCTCGGTGACCAGCCCGGCGCAGGGTCCGCTGCAGGTCCCGAATTCGTAGCGGGGACAAGCCGCCTGCCTCGGCAGCTCGAACAGGTCGCCTTGCTCCGCGAAGACGATCGGCATCCGGTCGGCGCAGTCCCGCAGCCCGAGCAGGTCGTTGAGGACCCGGATCGCCTCGCTGGTGCGCCCCCGGGAGGGGAGGGGACCATAGTAGCGGACCTGCTCCCGCGAGGGGGATGCCGTGCCGGCGAGCTTGGGCGCGGGGCCCTCCGCGACCGCGACGAACATCGCGGTCCGGCTCCGGTTCATCCGGACATTGTAGGGCGGGCGCCACTTCCGGATCTCCCGCAGCTCGGCCAGGTGCGCGGCGAATTCGCTGGTGGCGTAGTCCCAGGTGAGATCGCCGGCCGCGTGGAGAATGCGGGCGCCCTTGTCGTCGGGATAGCGGGCGTGAAAGTAGGAGAGCAGCCGGGTGCGGAGCTGCCGCGCCTTTCCCACGTAAAGCACCCGGCCTCCGGCGTCGAGCATCCGGTAGATGCCGGGCCGCTTCTCGGCGGCCGCGGTGACCCGGCGGCGCAGTCCCTCGAGGTCCGCGGCCGGAAGCGGGAGCGACATGGTGCGCGGGGTCACGCCTGGCACCGGTGACAGAAGACGGTGATCCGGGCATCGATGGCGTGGGTCCCGGAGAGGGTGGTGCCGCAGCGCAGACAGGGCTCCCCGGCCCGGTCATAGACCAGCAGCTCGAGCTGGAACGCCCCGGGCCCGCCGGTGCCGGTGCGGTAGTCCCGTACGGTGGAGCCCTTGGCCCGAATGGCGGCCCGGAGAATCCGCACCAGCTCCCGGCGCAGCGGCGCCACCCGGGACGGGGGCACCTCGCGGGCCGGCTTGGAGGGATCGATCCCCGCAGCGAAGAGCGCTTCCTGGGCGTAGATGTTTCCTACCCCGGCGAGCGATCGCTGATCCATCAGGACTTTCTTCACCGCGGCGCGGGACCCCTCCAGGATGCGCTGCAGCGCCCGGGCCGTGAAGCCACGGTCGAGCGGCTCGGGTCCGATGGCCCGGTCGTACCGCTCCCAGCCGGCCTGGTCGAGCCAGAGCAGGGTGCCCAGCCGCCGTACGTCGTGATAGATCAGGGTCCGCCCGGTGTCGAGCTCCAGTCGAAGGACGGCGTAGCGCCGCTCGGCGGCGGGGAGCTCGGTGCGGCGCACCTCGAGGTGGCCGGTCATCCCGGGCTGTACCACCAGCCGCTTGCGATCGGTCTCGATCACGGCGTGCTTGGCGCG
>DATFGC010000523.1:0-2101 GCA_035249765.1 Gemmatimonadales bacterium
GCTCTTCCGATTTATGTGCTTGGCCGCGTCGATCCGGAACCCCGCCACGCCCAATCGCGCCAGGGCAATCAGGTAGTCGGCGATCTTCTGCCGCACCGTGGCCAGTCCGGTATGGAGGTCCGGCAGCGAAAACAGCTCGCAGTCCTGCACGTTTGCCGCGCTCTGGTAATTGTTGAGCGCGCAGGGCGTGTGGAAATCGGATTGGCTGTAGAGGCCAGGATAATTGTATTTGGAGTAGCTGGTTCCGTTGCTGCCGACCCCCGGGCTCGGGAAGTTGGTCATGTGGTTGATCACCGCGTCGGCGATGATCTCGACCCCGGCGGCGCCGCAGCGGTTGATCATGTCGGCCAGCTCGGCGCCGGTCCCGGAGCGGCTCCGCGTGACGCTGTAGCTCACCGGCTGGTAGCGCTCGCTCCAGGGATAGTTGGGTGGCTCGAGGCTGTGTTCCTGCGGAGGCGAGATCTGCACCGCCCGGAACCCCGCCGGTCCCAGCACGTTCTCACACTCGGCGGCGATATCGGTCCACTTCCATTCGAACAGGTGTACCGAGACGTCCCCGGCCGCCATGTGGCCGCTGGGGCGATAAGTCTCCGGAAGGGTGGGCCGGCCCGAGGGGGGAGGCGTGGTGGGGGGTGGCGAGGGAAGCTCGCCGCCGCAAGCCGCGACTACGCCGAGGAGCAATAGTGGAAAACGGAAAGGCGGCAAGGTCATGTACACCTTACCGCCCTACCGTCCTGCCGTCCTACGCCCTACCGCCCTAATACCCCGGATTCTGGGTCAGGTTCGGGTTGGCGATGATCTCGTTCGCAGGGAGCGGATACAGGTTGAGATGCGCCCCGGTTGAGACACCTGCCGCAGAGCCACCCTTAAAGGCCCAGAGGTAGGTCCCCCCGGTGAACCGGCCGAAGCGGACCAGGTCGGTACGGCGGTGACCCTCCCAGAACAGCTCACGGCCCCGCTCGTCCAGAATGAAATCGAGGGTGAGCTGGTTGGCCGTAATGTTCCCGTTGGCGTTCCCGAAGGCCCGCTGCCGCAGTGCGTTGACGTAGGTCAGCGCCTGCGCGGTGCTGCCGCCGCCGCCCCGCAACGCTGCCTCGGCATAGATCAGGTACGCGTCGGCGAGCCGGAACATCGGATAGTCGGTGTCCACATGGGTCGGGTGGGAGCCCGGCGCGCCGGTGGAGGTGACGTTGGCGTACTTGGGCGCCGCGACCCCGTCGTTGAAGTTGCCGAGGGAATTCACCGTCACCGCTTGCCCCGAAGTGTGGAACGACGCCGCCCGGCCGTCCCCCGCCCCGAACAGGCTGTAAGCCTGCTGCTTGAGCCGGAGGCCCCACCAGCAGCCGTCGATACCGTAGAGCGCTGCATCCATGTTCCCGCCACAGGACGCATGGACCAGGAACGTCGTGCCGCCCCAGGTCTGAGTACGGAGTCCGTCCTGGGTCACCGCGAAGATGATCTCCGGCGAGGTGTGGTTGTCGGCCAGGAAGATGTCCCGGTAGTTGTTGTCCAGGGTGTAGGGACCCGCGATCACCGCCTGCGCCGCGGTCAGCGCCCCGCTGTAGTTGGCGGTGCCGGTATAGACCTCGGCATTCAGGTAGACCTTGGCCAGCAGCATCGAGGCGGCCGGACCGGTCGCCCGCCCGTAGGTGGCCGCGCCGGGCGCGGGAAGCTCGCTCTGGATTGCGATCAGCTCGCTCACGACGAAGTCGTAGATCTCGGACCGGGTGGCCTGCTCCGGCGGGGTGGAGCCCAGCGGATCATCCTCGGTCAAGAGGGGGATGTTGCCGAACAGATCGATGCCGTGCCAGTAGCTCAGGGCCCGGAGGAACCTGGCCTCGGCCCGGTAAGTAGCGATTTCCGCCTTGAGTCCGGCGCCGGTGTGACCCCGCGCGCTCAGCTTGGCGTCGGTGGTCTGGCGGAGGAACTCGTTCGCCATCCCGATCTGGAAGAAGAGCCGGTAATACAAGGCGACGACCATGCCGTTCGTCACCCCCCAGGTCTGCTGGTTCAACTCGGAGATTCCGGCATCGCTCAGCCAGCCAAGGACCGCTTCATCGGTCGGCAGCTCCTGGGCCTCCCAGAGCAGGCGGACGTAGTG
>DATFGC010000524.1:0-9208 GCA_035249765.1 Gemmatimonadales bacterium
GTGCTCTGGAATCCGCGGTCGGTGTACTCCAGGGGCTATTTCAAGGCCGACAGTCTTCCCGTGGACGGGTCGGCTTCCAGGCAATGAGTCATCGCGAGCCGCGGAGCGGCGACGCGATCCCGTCGGGATTGCTTCGAGCGCTGCGCCCTCTCGCAATGACGGCGGCGCTGCCCTGCGCACTCGCAATGACCTGGACGGCGCTGGCCGCACAGCGCCGGCCCGCTCCGCCCCCGGGTCCTCCTCCCGGGGCATGGCCGTCAGCCGGCCGGGATGATGCGCTGACCAGGTTCAGTCCCCTGAAACAGATCACCCTCGAAAACGTGGTTTCGCTCCGACCGGTGTGGAGCTTCTCGACCGGGGTGCTGGGCGCCCACGAGGGGAATCCGCTGGTGGTGGGCTCGATGCTCTACCTCGAAACTCCGCACCCCAACACGGTCTATGCGCTGGACCTGGCCCGACCCGGCGCTCCGATCGCCTGGAAGTATGCCGCGCCCGGGGCGGCCCGGGCGGGGCAGCTCCCCACCGGTTGCTGTGACGCCGGAAACCGGGGGCTGGCCTGGCATCCCAGCGGAAAGATCTATGCGCCGTTGCTGACCGGGGACCTCGCCGCGCTCGACGCCGCGACCGGGCGGGAGATCTGGCGGGTGCGCAACGCCGATCCCCGGGCCGGCGCCACCCTCGCCGGGGCTCCCCTGGTGGTGGGCAACCTGGTCATCGTAGGCATCTCCGGCGCGGAGTACGGAGTCCGGGGCCACCTCAGCGCCTATGACGCGCTGACCGGACGCCTGGTGTGGCGGGGCTTCAATACCGGGCCGGATTCGGAGGTCCTGCTCGAAGGCCCGGCCAACGCAGCGTACCCTTCGCATCAGGGACGGGATCTGGGAATATCGACCTGGTCCGGCGATGGCTGGCGCCAGGGCGGCGGCACCAGCTCGGGATGGCTGTCCCACGATCCGGCGGCGAGCCTGGTGTATTACGGAACCGATCAGCCGGCGCCCGGCAATCCTGCTCAGCGTCCCGGCGATAACAAGTGGACTTCGAGCCTGCTCGCCCGCGACGCCGCCACCGGACGGGTCCGCTGGGCTCTCCAGCTCACTCCCCACGACGAGTGGGGTTATGGCGGCGCCAACGAGAGCATCCTGGCCGACCTGACGGTGCGCGGGGCGCCGGTGAAAGCGCTGGTTCACTTCGATCGCAACGGCTTCGCCTACACCATCGACCGGATCACCGGCCGGATTCTGCTGGCCGAAAAGTACGGGCCGGCCAACTGGGCCCGGAGCGTGGATCACGCCAGCGGGACGCCGCAGCGCGATCCTGCGTTTGCCGCGCCCCCCGCTCCGGCCGCTGCCGGCCGTCCCCGCGGATCGGCGGCTCCCGCCGGCCCCACGATCTGTCCCGCCGCCATGGGAACCAAGTTCCTCCAGCCCGCGGCGCACTCCCCGGTGACCGGGCACTTCTATGTGCCGCTCAACAACCTCTGCATGACCCTGGCCACCGAGCCCACGACCTATGCTCCGGGCCGCCCTTTCGCTGGAGTCCGGATTCGCATGACGCCGGGACCCGGGGGCAACCGGGGACGCTTCATCGCCTGGGACGCGACCACGGGCACGATCGCCTGGGAGAATCGCGAGCCCTTCGCGGTGGCGGGTGGCGCCCTGGCCACCGCGGGAGGACTGGTCTTCTACGGCACCCTGGACGGATGGCTCAAGGCGGTCGATCAGCGGTCCGGTCGCGAAGTCTGGAAATTCAAGACCCCCTCGGGAATCATCGGCAATCCGATCTCGTTCCTCGGTCCGGACAGCAAGGAATACATCGCGGTCTTCGCCGGCATCGGGGGTTGGTGGGGGCTGGGAGGAAATGGCGCGTTCGCGGATCTCGCGACCCTGACGAATCCCGGAGGAGTGCTGATGGTGTTCGGACTATGAGCCCGGCGACCGCCCTGTTCCTGGCCCTGCTGCCGTTCCTGCTTCCAGCTCAGGCCCGGCAACTTCCCAGGATTGCCTGGCAGCCCCAGCCGTTCCAGGATCGCCGGATCGGAGAGAGCTCGGGAGTCGTCGCCAGCCGCAAGCACCCGGGGCTGCTCTGGACCATCAACGATTCCGGGGGCGACCCGGTGCTCTTCCTCACCGATACGACCGGCGCGTCACTCGGCGCCTTCACGGTGTCCGCCGCCGCCAATGTGGACTGGGAGACCCTGGGCCGGGGACCCTGCGGGGAAGCCGAGTGTCTCTTCATCGGCGACACCGGTGACAACAGCGAGCGGCGTCGCTCGGTTACCCTGTATCGAGTTCCCGAGCCGAGCCCGCTGACGCCTCCCCGAGACGCGGTGGTGGACGGGACCCGGGCGGTGCGGGTGGAGTACCCCGACCGGCCCCACGATGTCGAGGCGCTCTACGTGGAACCCGAGGGCGATGTGGTGCTGGTCACCAAGGGGCGCAGGGGCGGGATCCTCACCTTCCGGGTGCCCGCCCGAGCCTGGACCTCCGGGGGTGACGCGCGGGCAGAGCGGCTCGACAGTCTTCCGATCGAGGCCAGCCTTCCGCTGGGCCGGGCGGTCACCGACGCGGCCATTTCTTCCGACGGCCGAAAGGTCGTGGTGCGGACCTACCGCGAGCTCTGGTTCTTCTCCCGGGCGGAGGACGGTCATCTGACGCTCGACCCCGCCCGCCCGGTCTGCGATGTAACCGGGCTTCAGCGCCAGGGCGAAGCGGTGGACTGGTGGGAGGATGACAGGCTGGTGCTCACCAGCGAGCGGGGATCGGCCCGGGCCGGGACGATCGTGCTGGTGCAATGTCCGGTTCGCTGAGACGGCGCTTCTCCCGCTGGTGGATCGCGCTCCCGCTGGTGACCGGTCTGTTGCTTCTGCTCGACCATCCCCCACCCCGCCCCCGCCACCGCGCCGAATGGCTGGACGCAGGGGGCATCCTGGTTCGCGCCCTCCGGGCCGGCCAGGGCGATACCACCATCCTGCTGATCCACGGCTTCGGCGAATCGCTCACCACCTGGCGCGCGGTGTTCGATCCCCTCGCGGCCCATGCCAGAGTGGTGGCGATCGATCTCCCGGGATTCGGCGCCAGTCAGAAGCCCGACACGCTCTATTCACTCGCCGCGCAGACCGAACGGCTTTCCGGCTTCATCGACCGGTGGACCCAGGGACCGCTGATCGTCATGGGACACTCGATGGGGGGCGAGCTGGCAGCTGCCCTGGCCCTGGCCCGCCCCGACCGGATCGGGCTGGTTGTGCTGGTGGCACCGGCCGGCTACCGGATCGGCCTCGGCTGGATCATCGATACCATGTACCCGCGAAAGGCGGCGACGGTAGGCCGCTACCTCGGCCTCCGCTCCTTCATCACGCCGATTCATGACCCCGGATGGCTGGCCGAGCCCGATTCGGCGGCGGACTACGACCTGACCGGAGATCCGGAGTACACCCGCGCGGCCGCCCGGGTGCTCCAGGAATTCGACTTCGTCGGCCTCCGGGACCGGTTCCGCGATCTCTCCCAACCGACCCTTCTAGTCTGGGGGGGGAATGACCCGGTCACTCCCTTTGTCGCCGGAGATTCGATCGCCCGTCTGATCCCCTGCGTGCGCTTCGCTCCCCTGGCCGCGGCCTTTCACCGGCCTCACGCGGAATTGCCCGACACCTTCCTCGCCATTGTCCGGGCCTTCCTCGCCAACCCCCGGTGCGATGGTCCGCGAGGGACTAGACCGTAGGAGTAAACACTACTATCTTGGGCGCGCTCCGCGCATCGTAAACCCGCCACCCGGGGGTACTTCTGGACCTCCCAACATTTCACCGTGTTCCCGTCGCCTGGCTTCTGGAACATGGCAGCGAGTCCATCCGTCTTCGTACCCGTCGAGAGCTGGCCTACGCCGGCACCGTCCCGCCCGAGCTGATCGCTGCCGACGAAGACGCAGTGATCCAGTCGAAACAGGTCCAGTCGGTGATCAAGAAGCAGAAGGACACCGGAATCTGGGGCGGGAACCTGCTGGCTCTGGCGCCGTCCGCGAAAGACGGCATCAAGGACATCGGCACCATCCCGCAGTACCGGAGACTGCTTCAGCTTGGGGTACCGCGCAGTGCGCGGGCCTACAAGCTGGCGGACCGGGTGCTGTTCCGGCTGCTCTCCCGGGACGAGGATCCTTTTCTCCAGTTCGAATTCGCCAAGCTCTCCAAGGATTCGCCGGCGGCGATGGAGTGGGCCCGGGAGCACATGCGGGAGGCGGCCACGGCGGCGCTGGCCGAGGCGGGCTACATCGAAGATCCCCGGGTGCGGGGCGCGGCGCACAAGATCGCCTCGTCGGTTTCGGCGTTTCTGCGAAGTCCGCTGGCCGAGAAGCCCTATGTCCGGTCGGGCGCCAAGACCATTCTCAATCCCGAGGCGCACCCGCCCACCTGGTATTCGGTCGCCATGATCGCGGCCATGCCCAATCTGCAGCGGGAGCGGGCCGGCTTCACGGAGCGGCTGGGGCAGTACCTGGGAACCCCGATGTCGAAGAAGGCGTTCGTCTGGCAGATCGGAAAGCGGGTGCTCAAGCCCGAGCTGCTGCTGCTGGGCGATCCGATCGTGGCGGACGCCAAGGGCAACGCCAAGGACATTCCGCTTGCGCTCCACTTCATCGAGCTGCTGGCCCGAATCAGCGCGCTGCACACCAACCCCGTCGCCACCCGGGTGCTGGCCCGATTGCTGTCGGAGTGTGACGAGGGCGGTGTGTGGCGTCCCAAGGCGCTCAAGGCCGCGCCCAAGACCACCCACAAGGTGGTCTGTCACGCCTACCCGCTCCACCTCGAGTCGAAGAGCGCCGATTCCCGGATGGTGGACGTGACCTTCCGGCTGGCCCTGATCGCCAAGCTGCTCGGGTGGCCTCTGGAGTACCGGTAGTGGGCACGCTCGACCTGACCACGTTCGGTTTCACGCCCACCGAGAGTCTGATCTACGAGGTGCTGCTTCGGGGCGGCCCCGGCACCGGGTACGCGGTGGCGCGGGCGGCGGGGCTGGCGCGGGCCAACGCTTATGGTGCGCTGGAAGGGCTGGTGCAGAAAGGGGTCGCGCGAGTCGAGGAAGGGCGACCCAAGCGGTACCGCCCGGAGCCGCCGGCGGCACTGCTGGCGCGAATCCTCGACCGGCAGGGCCAGGCCCTCGACGAGGTCAGCCGCAGCCTGGAGGAGATTTCGGTTCCCGAAACGCTGACGCTGGTCGAGCTTTCCTCGGCGCGCGGTGCGCTTCAGATCGCGTCCCGGGAAGCGGCCCGGGCCACCTCCCGCATCCTTCTCCACGCGCCGCCCGACGCCTACCCGCCGCTCACGCCCTCTCTCCGCAAGGCGGGCGGGAGCGGAGTCGCCCTGTCCCTCTCGGCGACCGCCCCGGTGGAGCTGCCCTTCGCGGATGTCTCGGTGGGCGAAGCCACGACGGAATGGCCGGGTCAGCCTTTCCTGATGGTCGTGGACGGCCGGAGTGCCCTGCTCGCGTCCCGGGAGGGCGACCGGGTCCTGGGCCACTGGGGCACCGCGCCGACCCTCGTGGCGGCGGCCACCCTCGCGATCGGGAGACTCCGGGGCGGCGCGTGACCGAGGACATGGGGGAGTTCTTCCAGGAGCTGCGCCGCGAGTACCTGGCCGAGGCGCCGGCCCGACTGGGCGAGCTTCGCAAGGACCTGGCGGCGGCGCGCTCGGGAGAGGCGGACGCGACCGCCTCGCTCAAGAGCCGCTTTCACCGGCTGGCCGGATCGGGGGGGAGCTACGGGTTCCCGGCAATCAGCGATGCCAGCCGGGAAGCGGAGCAGTGGATCACCGAACATCCGGAACCGGATGACGCCGGGTTCGCCATGCTGGCGGGCGTCATCGGCCGGATCGCCTCGGCGTTCGATCTCGGGGGACGGGAGCTCGGTCTCCCCACCGCGCCCCAGAAGCAGCCTCCCTTCGGGTGGCGCGCCCACCTCGTGGGCGGCGCCGCCGACCTGACGGCACGGCTCACCTTCGCGCTCCGGGACGCGCAGTACGCCGTCACCCACGCGCCGCTCGATACCGATCCGGCGGAGATTCCCGCTTCGGAGCGTCCCGATCTCACCATCATCATTCCGGGCCCGGAGGAGAATCCCACCGAGGCGGTGAACCGCTGGGCCGGCGGAGGGTTCGAGCGGCGGATCGCGGTGGCGCTGGTGGCGGAAACCCGTGGCATCGATCTCCTGGCAGAGCCGTTTGCCCGGCTGGATCTCGTGGTGAGTCCGGCGCGGGCCGATGGGGAGATCTCCCGCTGGGCCCGCGCGACCGCCCGGGCCGCGGCATCCCCCGCCTCGGTCCTCCTGGTGCAGAGCGAGGAGGAAGCATGCTCGCCCCTGGCCGCGTGGCTCGAGGGGGCCGGCCTCCGGATCACTCCAGTGGCGTCCGCGCGGGCCGCCGAAGAGGCGCTCCGGCACGAGCTGCCCGATCTGATCCTGCTGGATTGGGATCTGCCCGACCGCAAGAGTCCCGGACTGGTGCGGCTGATCCGCCGGACTCAGCGGCTCGCCCTGACTCCAATTCTCGCCATCGCCGCCCAGCCCAGTGATCAGGACCGGGACCAGGCGCTCGCGGCGGGAGTGGATGAGCTGATGGTGCGTCCGCTGGATCAGCACCGGGTGGTCACCAGCGTCCTGCACCGCGCGGTCCGGGCCCGCCGGCTGGACGAGGCGATTCGCCGCGACCCGCTGAGCGGGTTTCTCACCGTAGGCACCCTGCTGGACGAGCTGGAATCGGTGCTGGCCTACGCCCGGCGGGAGGGGGAGCGGATCGCCTTCTTGCTCCTCGACGTGGATCACTTCCGCCGGGTGAACGAACAGCTCGGCCACCAGACCGGCGACCAGATCCTGGCCCACGTAGCCCGGGTGATCCGGGAGCGGGTCCGGGCCAGCGACCTGGCGGTCCGGATGGGGGGCGAGGAGTTCGGGGTGCTGTTCCGCCACTGCGGTCCCGCCGATGCGGCACTGGTAGCGGAACAGATCCGGGCAGCGGTCAACTCGGCGCCACCGCTGATCGACGGCTTTCCGATCCCGATCCGGCTCTCAGGCGGAGTCGCCGGATACCCCGATCACGCGGTGGGTATGCTGGAGCTGCTGCTGGCCGCGGAGCGGGCCCTGCGGCATGCCAAGGAAACCGGAAGAGACCGGGTGACGGTGAGCGGATAGGCGCAAAGGCGGTAAGGCGCAACGGCGCAAGGTTGTTGCTTTGCGCCTTTGCGCCTTTGCGCCATTCCGCCTAGTGCCGAAACCCGCTCGACAGCGGCTGCACATCCCGGGGGCTTTCGTTCCCGAACAGCAGCCGTCCTTCGCGGAACGAGGCCCCCCGCAGGGTAAGCGCCAGCACCTCGCCCAGCTCCTGCACCGGAAACGCCTCGATCTGCCCCTTGATCGCGCCGGGCAGGTCCTCGAGATCCGGCTCGTTCTCCTTGGGGATGACGATCCGGGTGATCCCGGCCCGGACCGCGCCAAGGATCTTTTCCTTGAGTCCCCCGATCGGCATGACCCGGCCCCGCAGGGTGATCTCACCGGTCATGGCGATGTCGTGCCGGGCCGGGCGCCCGGAGAGGGCCGAGATCAGCGCCGTCGCCATGGTGACGCCGGCGGACGGACCGTCCTTCGGAATCGCGCCGGCGGGAACGTGGATGTGGATGTCCCGGTCGAACATCTCGTCGGGAATCCGCAGCGCCGCCGCATGGGAACGGGCATAGGTCCACGCCGCCCTGGCGCTCTCCTTCATGACATCGCCAAGCTGGCCGGTGAGCACCAGCTCGCCCTTGCCGCGCATGGTCGAGGCCTCGACGAACATGATGTCGCCGCCCACCGGGGTGTAGTACATGCCGGTGGCCACGCCGACGGCATCGTCCCCGGCCGCCTTCTCCGGATGCACCTTGGGCCGGCCCAGGAGATCGTCGATCATGGTTGCGCTGACCGCGACCTCGGGACTTCCCTGATCGGCGATCCTGCGGGCCAGCTTGCGGGCCACCTTGCCGATCTCCCGCTCCAGCTGCCGCACCCCCGACTCCCGGGTGTAGCCGTTGATGATCTCCAGCAGCGCATCGTCGGCCAGGGTGACTTTGCGGCCGCTCAGCCCGTTCTCCTCGAGCTGACGGGGAATCAGGTAGCGCCGCGCAATCTCCAGCTTTTCCTCATCCACGTATCCGGAGAACTCCACCACTTCCATCCGGTCGAGCAGCGGCCCGGGGATGTTCTGGATGAAGTTCGCCGTGGCGATGAACAGCACCTCGCTCAGATCGAACGGCACCCCGAGATAATGGTCGGTGAAGCTGTCGTTCTGGGCCGGGTCGAGGACCTCGAGCAGCGCCGCCGCCGGGTCGCCCTGGAACGAGACGCCGAGCTTGTCGACTTCGTCGAGCAGGAAGACCGGGTTCTTGGTGCCGGCCTGCTTCATGCCCTGGATGATCCGGCCCGGCATGGCGCCGACGTAGGTCCGGCGATGGCCGCGGATGTCGGCTTCGTCCCGGGTGCCGCCCAGCGAAATCCGGACGTATTTGCGCCCCATGGCCCGGGCGATCGACTTGGCCACGCTGGTCTTGCCCACGCCGGGAGGGCCGACGAACAGGAGAATGGGGCCCTTAGCTGCTTTGGCATCCTCTTTGGACGGCTGGTTACTGGACGGCTGGACGGCCGGTTCAGGCGTCGTGGGCTCAGTGGAAGGCAGTTCGCCAGCCGTCGAGCCGTCGAGCCGTCCAGCATCCTGCACTTTCTCGCCGCTCTCCCGGCCCCCCCCGAGCCCAGCGAGGGGCTCGGCCGCCTGCTTCAACTGCCGAACCGCCAGGAACTCGAGAATCCGGTCCTTCACGTCTCCCAGCGCATAGTGATCAGCCTCGAGGATGGCGGCGGCTTCCTTGAGATCGAGATGTTCCTGGCTGCGGGCGCTCCAGGGGAGCTCCGCGATGGTCTCGAGATAATTCCGGACCACCTGGGTCTCCATGGACTCCCGGCCGATCCGCGCCAGCCGGGCCAGCTCCCGGTCTACTTCCTTGCGCGCCTCGGGGGGAAGCTCGAGCCCTTCCAGCTTCTCGCGCAGTTCCTCGAGCTCGTCGGCGTCATCTTCCTCGCCCAGCTCCTTGCGGATCTGCTTCATCTGCTCCCGCAGGAACATCTCCCGCTGCCGCTCGCCCAGCTCTTCCTGGACCTGCGACTTGATGTCCTCCTGGGCTTCGAGCACCGAGATCTGCCGCTGGACGTG
>DATFGC010000525.1:0-2050 GCA_035249765.1 Gemmatimonadales bacterium
TGGCTCCCTGGCTCCCTGGCTCCCTGGCTCCCTGGCTCCCTGGCTCCCTAGCTCCCTAGCTCCCTAGCCCCTACCGCCATGTCCCGCGACGATCAGCTCTCCCTGCTCCACGAGTTCCTTTCCATTCCGAGCATCAGCACCCTGCCCGCGCACCGGGACGACTGCCGCCGCGCCGCCACCTGGCTCATGGAACAGTTTCGCGGACTGGGTTGTGACGTGGTGGAGCTGCTGGAGGGCGACGGGCATCCGGTGGTGTGGGCCGAAAGTCCCCGGATCCCCGGCAAGCCGACGGTGCTCTGCTACGGTCACTATGATGTCCAGCCGGTGGATCCGCTCACCGAATGGATCTCTCCGCCCTTCGAGCCCACCGTCCGGGACGGAAACCTCTATGCCCGGGGCGCGGTCGACGACAAGGGCCAGGTCTTCACCCTGCTCGAGGCCTACCGCTCGGTGCTCGACGCCGACGGGAAGCCGCCGCTCAACGTGCACTTCATCATCGAGGGGGAGGAGGAGTGCGGCGGGCGGGTGATCTTCGACCGGCTCCGCGCCGAGCCGGAGCGGACCGCGGTGGATGCGGTGGTGGTGGCCGACATGGGATACTATGCACCGGGCATTCCCGCGGTGTACACCGGGCTTCGCGGGCTCTGCTACGCCGAAATCCACGTGCGCACGCTGCGGCGTGATCTGCACTCGGGAAGCTACGGCGGGGTCGCGCCCAATGCGCTGGAAGTCCTGGTCCGGCTGCTGGCCGATCTCAAGAGCCGCTCCGGACGGGTCAACCTGCCCAAGCTGTACAAGGCGGTGGAGCCGCCCAGCAAGGCGGAGCTCAAGGCCTGGAGGTCACTGCCGCTCGACGAACAGAAGTTTCTGGAGGAGGAGGTCACCGGCCGCGCCATCACCGGTCTGGCGAAATATTCGGTGCTGGAGCGGATCTGGGCGCTGCCGACCTTCGAGATCCACGGGATCCGGGGCGGCTTCGCGGGCGAGGGAGCCAAGACCGTGATTCCGGCGCAGGCCATGGCGAAGGTCAGTCTCCGGCTGGTGCCGAACCAGAATTACGAGAAGGTCGGCAAGTGGCTGACCCGGGCCATCGGGAAGCTCGCTCCCGAGTACGCCGATGTGGAGGTCAAGCTGCTGCACGGGGGCGACCCGGTTCGCTGCGACGTGAGCCACCCGGCCTTTGCCGTCCTCGACGAAGCGTTCGAGGCGGTGGTGGGGCGGAAGGCGGTGCCGGCCCGGTCCGGCGGCTCGATTCCGGTGGTGCCCGAGCTGCAGCGCGGCGGCGCCCCGGTGCTGCTCACCGGCATCGGGCTGCCGGACGACGGACTCCATTCGCCCAACGAGAAGGTGTCCCTGCAGCAGATCTGGGATGGCATTGAGATTTTCGGGAAGTTCTTCCAGGGCTTCGCACAACAGGGAGTAGCGAAGGCACCGTAGGCAATAGGCAGTCGGCAATGGGCATGCCCACTGCCCATTCCCCATTGCCTATTCCTCGGGCGGCTCCACCCGCTTTTGCCCCCCCGAATACCGCGCCTCGGTGCGGGCGTGCAGCTCGTCCACGCCGATCAGCGCCCGCACCGACGCGATGATTCCCGCCACCACATCATCGGCCCAATAGGAGTCGGGGCGCTCGGATTCCGGCAGCTCGGCGGCCTTGGTTTCCAGGAACCGGATCGCGGTCGCGATCCACTGGGCCTGCGCGCCGGCATGCAGCGACCAGGAATCGGTCGCTCGAAGCTCGATATCGGCCAGCTCCTGGAGCAGGGGGCCGATTCCCTCGGTCACCGGCTTGCCCCGGAGCCGTTCGGCGGTGAAGGTCAGGACCGTGGCGCGCTCGGTTTCCTGGGGCTCGGGCAGCGGAGCGAGGTAGTGCCGCTGATCGGCCACCATCTCCGCCAGCCGGACACAGACCGCGCGAATCGCCGGCGTGAGCGCGGCCGGAACGTCCCGGGCCCAGCTCGCGGCGGCGCGCAGAATGTCGCGTACCTTGGCGTCGGCGAGCTCTTCGAGTTTCGCACGATCGAGCGGTTCCGCCATATCTGCGAAGATA
>DATFGC010000526.1:0-15043 GCA_035249765.1 Gemmatimonadales bacterium
ACCGTTGCGATCTGACGGCTCCGTTGAAATGACACAAACTGCGCCTGTCCGATCGCGACGCCGCCCGCCATCGTCGCCGTCACCTCGTACACGTAGGTACCCGCGACGGGGGGCGGCACGTCCTGCCACGGCGGCGCAACCAGGGCCGGTGTGGGCGCGGAAGCGGCGTTGCAACAGGCGGCGTCGTCGACCTTCCACCGCCGCACCGCATACACGGCCGGCATGGAGACCGGGAGCCAGCTCACCACCGGTCCCGCCGTTCCCTGCGTGACGGCGACATTCGCCACGACTGTCGGTACTGATCCGCCGGTCGCCGCCTGAGACTGGCTTGCCGATCCGGAGTGTGGCCCGGGTTGCCGAGGGGGTGAGGGCGGCTGTCCCGGTAGTGCCGGGGGCGTCGCGGCGACCACGGTCGCGGGGAACGCGCCTGCGGTGACCCGCAGCCCGGCGAGGTGCACCGCGTCGGCGCCGTCGTCCTGCCCGCCAAGAAACACCCGCAGCACGTCGCCCCGGGCGAACCGCCGATTGCTCAGCGTGTACAGCCGCCGCCCGTTGGTATAGAGCCGGATCGTGGTCCCCTCGACCACCACCACCACCCGGGTCAGGACTCCGGGCAAGGTCGTCCAGAGCTCCTCCGGCATCAGCGCCGAATAGGTCCCCCCGCCACCCCCGATAACCGCCAGGTGGCCGTCCGCTTCCCACAGCACGTGGGCCGAGCCGGCTCCCTGATTGATCTCGCGCATTCCCTCGAAGGAGAGATCCTGGGGGGCGCAGCCCTGGCAGGCCTTCGGAATCAGCTCGAACTCGAGGGTGAAGTCCTGGGGCAGCCCCTGCGGCAGGGTGATGCGGAACTCCGACGCCGCCGACGCCTTGAGCATGGGGACGCCGTTCTTCAGCACCACCTCCAGGATGCCCGTGAGCTGCTTGATCGTGGCGGGGATCTCGCCCACCGGCGTGCCGGCGAGATCGAGCACGAACAACGTGGTGCCGGCCTGCGGCACCGAGGGCTGCGCCGCCACACCGCCGGGGACGAGGCCGGTCGCGGTCAGGAGCCCGGCGAGATAAATGCTCCCGGCAAGTCGCTGGATATGATTCATGCGATGGCTCCCTCCGGTTCGGCTCGCCGGTCTCATGGCTTCGGATGGCACAGCACCGTGACTCTCACATCGACCTTGGTCCCGCTGGTGGCGATCCCTACCACCGTCAGCGAGTCCCGGCCCGCGGCCTTGGTCCGCCGGGCGGTGCCCGGCTCCCCGTACTGGGGCTCCCTGGCCCGCACCACGAAGGCCGGTGGCGTGCCCCCGCTCGGCGTGTGGACTCCTACGATGAGATGGAAGCTCGGCGTGGTGGTGCCGGCCGGGAGCGTGTCGGCGTCGAAGGTCAGCGAGCGCACCGCCGGGTTGACTTCGTCGTCGGGGAATTCGACCACGAACGAGTTGGCCCGGTGCGGCATCATGTAATCGAGCTTGCCGCAGACCCGGGAGATTCCGGAAGCCCGGTAGGTGCCGTCGTAATGGCTGTCGCGGTTGATCACCACCACCACGTCGGTTGGACGCAGGGTGGTGGAGTCCACCACCTGGCCAGGGAGCGGCTCGGCGCAGACGAGCAGGGGGCCCAGGGCCGCCGCCGCGACCAGTACCTTCATTGCTTCACCACCTCGACTCGGCGGTTCTGAGCCCGGCCGGTGGCACTGGTATTGGGTGCCGCGGGCTTGGTGTCGCCCAGCCCTTTGGTGGTGATCCGGGCGGCGTCGACTCCGAACTGAGACACTAACGCCGTCTTGACCGCGGCGGCGCGGGCGTCGCTCAGGGTGAGGTTGGACGCCGGAGTCCCGACGTTGTCGGTGTGCCCTTCGATCAGGAGCTTGAGCTCGGCATGCTGCTTGAGCGTCCCGGCGATTTCCTTGAGTACCGGCCGCGACTCCGGCTGGAGGTCGGCCTTCCCGGTGACGAACAGGATGCCCTGGGTTGACCACCGCCCCTTGGCCGCGAGGGCGTCGTAAAGCACGTCGGTCTCGCTTTCGGCCACCCGGATGCCGGTCAGGTAGAGTGCCTGACCCTCCTCCTCCGAGCCCACCAGAAACACCCGGATCACCGAGTCACGCCGGAAGGCGAGCTCGGGGATGTTGAAGAGCCGACGCTCGTTGACATACATCTTGAAGTAGGCGCCATCCATCAGCACCCGGATGTGGGCAACATTGCCGGTGAGCAGCGGAAGCATTGCCTCGGGGACTTTGGCCAGGCTGCTTGCGTCCTGACCGCTGCCGAGAATCCAGGCTCCGGTCGGGTGCCAGGAAATCGCCGCCGATTTGTCGCCCCGATCCAGCGTGGCGCCGCCTTCGAACGCCAGCGGCTCATTCATCATCCCGTCGACCGGAGCGATGAGGTCGAATTCGAGAGTGAAACGGTCCGGGAGCCTTCTTCCCAACCGGACCAGGAACTCGGACCGACCCAGGGATCGGAGCACCTTCACCCCGTCCCGTTCGACCACCTCCAGCGGTCCGCTGTGGTACTTGAGCCCGCGGGCGAAGTTCCCGACCTTGTCTTCGGAGAAGTCAGTGAAGAAGAGGATTTTGCTTCCCGGAACGAAGTCGTAGTTCTCCCACACTTTGGCGGTGGCCTGGGAGTAGGCAGTCGCCGCGCTGCCGACGAGCAGCGGCACCCCGACGAGGGTCATCCTGACGAAACGGATCATTGGTACCCCTCCACGTGACCAAGTCAGGGGATCACCCGCTCGGCGAAATTGTTTCCGGGCTTCGGGTCCGGGGTGTCGCTGCTCGCCATGACCCCGAACTGGCGCGCTACCCCGTCCGGTGGGATGGTCGTGGTAACCGAGAACTCCCGGGAGTCGCGCGGGCGCAGGTTGCCGATGGTGCAGATCACCCGCGCTCGGAGCGAGGGCACGCCTGGGGCGCTTGGACCCGGAGCGCATCCCGCGCCCAGGTACACGATCCCGACTCCGACCGGCAGCATGACTTCGACCCTGGCGGCCAGGGCCTCGCCGACCTCTGCCGCTACCACGACCCTGGCCGTGAGCTTCCCATTCACCGAGGACACCGAGAGCGACCGGATCTGCAGATCGGCCTGCCAGACGTGTTGTTGGGCCCTCGCCGCCTGCGCCACGACTCCCGGGCCCAGCAGCAGACACAACACCCGTGCCGTCCTCGCAGCCCCCATGTCCCCCCCGTATATTTCCGGCTTGCCGAACCGGCCATCTGGTGCGAGAATCGCCGGACGTTAGCGGACGGTCGTCAGGCCCCCATCAAGCGCACATCAATTCGGCATCAAGCCTCGGAACCCCTTGCGACTCAGGACTTTCGGCGGACTCTGGATCGAGGGTGAGCAGCCCCCCGCCGCTCTGGGGCCCCGGCGGCTGGGGCTGCTGGCGCTGGTGGCTGCCTCGGGCAGGCGGGGCATCAGCCGGGAGCGGGCCCTGGGGATCCTCTGGCCCGAAGCGGAGCAGGAGCTGGCCCGGCATACCCTCTCGCAGACCCTCTACAGCCTGAAACGCGACACCGGACGGGATTGGATTGTGGCGGGGACCGAGCTCCGACTCGACCCGGCCATCGGGAGTGACGTGGGCGAGCTGCAGGACGCCCTCGCCGCCGGCGATCACGAGGCCGCCGCCCGCCTCTACAGCGGAGTGTTCCTCGAGGGCTTCTACGTCCCCGGCGCCCCGGAGTTCGAGCGCTGGGTGGAGGATGAGCGGGCCCGCTTCCGCGATGCGGTTACCCGTGCCGCCGAGCAGGCCGCGGTCCAGGCGGACCGGAAGGGGGATTACGCCGCTGCGGTCCGGGTCTGGACTCGACTCACCGAGCTGGATCCGCTGAGCGCGCGCTACGCGGCCGGCCGCATGCGTGTCCTGGCCGCGGCGGGGGATCGCGCGAGCGCGCTCGACCACGCGCGCCGCCACGAAGCTCTGGTGCGGCGAGAGCTCGACGCGGAGGTGGACCCCGCCATCCGGCAGCTTGTCCTCGCGCTGAAGGCGGAAAGGCCGAGCGCCCCACCGGTTGCCGGTATCCGGCCGGTGTCGGCCTCCATCACGGCTGGGGCCGCGCCGGAGCCGTCGCTGAGCAACGCGCCGCCGGATGGGGAGCCGGAGCGGGTAAGCTCGCGCAGCCGGCCTCGCTGGGTCGCAGCGCTACTCCTGGGCGTCGCATTGCTGCTCGTGTTTGGGGTGACGATGCTCCGCCCGAGCAAGCCGCGACAGATTCCTTTTCTAGCCGTCGGAGCGCTCCGCACGCCGGAGCTCGGCGACACCAGCTCGCTCGGGCCGATGCTGCGCGACATGCTCGCCACCAGTCTCGGGGAAATCGACGGCATGCAGGTCGTCGCCAACTCGCGTCTGGTGGAGCTGACCCCTCCCGCGCTCGCGAACGAGCCGAGCGCGACGGCGGATGCCGCGCGCCGGGCCGGCGCCACCGAGGTCATGGAAGGAGAGCTGATCACCGAAGCCGGTCAGCTGGTGCTCACACTGCGCCGGGTGGATCTCGGCAGCGGTATGGTACGGAAGGGATACGTGGTGCGGGCCACCGAACGCTACGCGCTGGTGGACAGCGCGGCCGCGACGGTCGCCAGGGATCTGGGGTTGGCGCCGCCTGCGCTCGCGGTCCGCGACGTGCGCACCAGCTCCCCGGAGGCCTACCTCCTCTATAACGAGGGCCTCCGGGCCTACTACAGCTTCGATTCGCCCGGGGCATACCGGCTGTTCAACGCGGCGCTCGAGCGGGATTCAAGCTTCGCCATGGCGGCGTATTACGCCTGGAACATCGGCCACTTCTTCATGGATGCCGTCACCGTTCAGCGCGAGTTCGAGCGCATGAAACGCCTTGCGCCGCGCACCAGCGAACGGGAGCGACTGATGATCCAGGCGGAAGCCGCCCGCCGGGAAGCCCCCATCAGAGTGGCGGTGGCAATCGCTGAGACGCTTGCGGTCCGCTATCCCACCGATCCCGATGGGCACATCCTGCTGGGACACGTGCGCAACGGGGAGGGGGACCTTGCCGGCGCGGTCGCGTCATTCGAGAAGGCCATCGCGATCGATTCAGCCGCGGGGTCGACTACGGGACCGTACTGCCGGATGTGCCTCGCGCTGGGCCATATGACCCACACCTATATGTGGTGGGACTCGGCGGGGGCCGCGGAACGGGCGGGCCGCCGGCTCATCGCGCTCCGCCCCGATGAGCCCAAGCACTGGGCCAGCCTGGGCGAGGCCCTGTTGCGCCAGGGACGCCGGGCAGAGGCGGAGGCGGCGGTGGAGCGGAGCGGGACCGGAGGGCTGACCCTCGTTCAGCTCAACGCGGCGCTGCATCGTGACCTGTTGCGCTGGAGCCGCCTCGAGGAGCTCGACCGGGAGCTGCTGTCGGACCTGATGTCCCCTTCGCTCGAAATCAGAGGCGACGCGCGCTGGCTGCTCCTCCTCAGCCTCCGCGATCAGGGGCGGCTGCGGGAGGGACGTGCGCTGGCCCTGGAGAATCGGATTCCCGAATCGACTCGCAGAGTGCAGGGGCTCGGCCCCGAATTGATCCTGTCCGCGACGTTGCTCCAGGGGATGGAACGGCCCGACAGCGCCGCGAAGCTCCTGCATGCCGAGGCCCGGCGCGTCCTCGCATCGACCGACCGCCCTCCCGGGTGGAGGGCCCGCGACGCGACCTGGCGTCTCACGCTCGCCGGCACCGCATACGCGGCCGCGGGTGACACCGCCCTGGTGCGCCGGCTGGCCGATTCGGTCGAGGTGATCGGCAAAGGAAGCAACTTCGGCCGGGACCCTCTCCTGCATCATTACCTGCGGGGAATCCGGCTCCAGCATGCCGGGCGCCACGCGGAGGCCGTGGACCAGCTTCGCCGCTCGGTTTGGTCCGTTACGGACGGGTATACCCAGATCAACCTCACGCTGGCCCGGAGCCTTCTCGCGCTGGGCCGCGCGGCGGACGCGATCGCCGTGCTCCGGCCCGCCATCCACGGCGGGGTGGACGGAAGCAACACCTACACCAGCCGCACCGAGCTGCACGAAGCGATGGCGCTCGCCTTCGAGCGGGCCGGGCAGGGCGACAACGCAATGGTGCATTGGCGCACCGTAGAGTCCGCCTGGCGTCGCGCCGACCCGGAACTGCGGGCACGCTACGAGCGGGCCAGGGCTGCGGCACTCGGCAATCCCGCCAGGGCATCGAGCCGCTCGCCCCAATAGGCCTTGCGCCGAGCGCAGGACGCTTCCTGGTCGTAATATTAAGTCTTCTCTTCCCGTTCCCCATTCCCCTTTCCCCGTTCCCCGATGCGAGACACCGAGCTGACCGTTCGCGGCCTGATCCTGGGCTCCGTGATCGCCATCGTGTTCACCGCCGCCAATGTGTATCTCGGGCTCCGGGTCGGCATCACCATCGCCTCCTCGATTCCGGCCGCGGTCATTTCGATGGGAATCCTCCGGGCGTTCAAGACCGGGAACATCCGGGAGAACAACATCGTCCAGACCGTCGCCTCGGCGGGCGGCACGCTCTCGGCGATCATCTTCGTGCTGCCCGGACTGATCATGGTGGGCTGGTGGAGAAGCTTCCCCTTCATGACCACCTTCCTGATCTGTGCCCTGGGCGGCATTCTGGGGGTGCTCTTCTCGATCCCGCTCCGGCGGGCCCTGGTGGTCAATTCGACCCTGCCCTTCCCCGAGGGGCTCGCCGCCGCCGCGGTGCTCAAGGCGGGCGCCACCGGGGACGAGGCGTCCCCCGACGCGCTGGAGCGAAAGCGGGGACCCCTGATCGTCCTGGTGGGAGCCCTCGCCTCCGCGGCGACCCAGATCATCAGCGCCACCGGCGTCGCGGCAACCGGACTGGCGCACTTCTTCCGCGTCGGATCGGGGGCCAGCGGGGTGCAGCTGGGCTTCTCGCTGGCGCTGCTGGGGGCGGGCCACCTGGTCGGGATCTCGGTGGGACTCGCCATGCTGACCGGGCTGCTGATCGCCTGGGCCATCGCCACCCCGATCCTGAGCGCCGGACTCGCCGGAGATCCCGCGACCGTCGCGCTGACCGTCTGGAGCACCCAGGTCCGGTTTCTGGGCGCCGGGGCGATCGGGGTCGCCGCCATCTGGAGCCTCCTCAAGCTGCTCAAGCCGGTGTTTGCCGGACTGGTGGCCACCGCAAAGGCGCGTCACGCCGCCCGGATCGAAGGCCAGGACGACCGCGACATCCCTCTGGGCATGATTGGTCTGCTGACCGCAATCTGCCTGCTGATGATCGGGTGGCTGCTCTACGGCTTCACCGGCGGTACCCCGCTGGCGCCCCGTACCATCCCCCTGGTGCTGGGCGGGGTGCTGTTCACGGTGGTGATCGGCGGGTTCGTGGCGACGGTGGCCGGGTACATGGCCGGGCTGATCGGCGCCTCCAACAGCCCGGTCTCCGGCATCGGCATTCTGGCAACCGTCGCGGTCGCGCTGCTGCTCGCGGTGTTCGCGCAGCCGGCGCTGGGCATCGATGCGACCGACGCGCTGGTCGCCTTCGCGCTCTTCACGGTGTCGATCGTGTTCTCGATCGCCACGATTTCCAACGACAACCTCCAGGATCTGAAGACCGGGCAGCTGGTAGGCGCCTCCCCCTGGAAGCAGCAGGTGGCGCTCATCGTGGGCGTGGTGGCCGGTTCGCTGATCATTCCCCCCACCCTCGATCTGCTCAACCGGGCCTACGGCTTCCCCGGTGACCCCAACCGCGCCGCGATCAGCGCCGATCCCCTGCCGGCACCGCAAGCGGCGCTGATTTCGACCCTGGCGCGCGGGGTGCTCAATGCCCAGCTCGACTGGAAGATGATCGGCATCGGAGCGCTGGTGGGGCTGGCCTGCATCTTCATCGACGAGATCCTGGGCGCGCTCAAGCTGCTCCGGCTTTCGCCCCTCGCCATCGGCATCGGGATCTACCTCCCGATGGACGCCACTCAGCCCGTCGTGGTCGGCGCGCTGATCGGCTATGTCTACAACCGGGCCATGGACCGGCGGGGCAACGCCGAGATGGCCAAGCGGTTCGGGGTGCTGCTGGCGTCCGGATTGATCGTGGGCGAGAGTCTGCTGGGGGTCCTCAATGCCGGCCTGATCGTCGCGACCGGCGACGCGGCGCCGCTGGCGCTGGTGGGAGAGGGCTTCGCGGGTGCGGCGCGATGGGTGGGGATCCTGCTCTTCGCGGTGGCGATCGCGCTCAGCTACCGCTGGGTCTCGCGGCAGTCGGAGCTCGGCCCCGGATCACCGGCGCAGTGACTCCCCTGGAGCAGGGTACCCAGGTTTTCGCGGCGGTCTCGCTGCTGGTGATTGGGCTTTCCCACCTGTTCCAGCCCAGGGCATGGGTCGCCTGGTTCCAGGGCCTCGCCGCCCAGGGCGCGCGGGGTGCGTTCACCGAGGGGTTTCTCTGCCTGTCCTTCGGCGGCATCATCGTCGGGTTCCACAACGTGTGGCACGGGCCCGCGATGGCACTCACCCTGGTGGGCTGGGCCCAGGTGCTCAAGGGCCTGGGCCGCTTCGTGGCTCCGGGACATGCGATTCGGATCATGGCCCGCGCAGCGCCGGAGCGCGCCTGGATCTTCCAGGCCGGCGGCGGGTTCGCCCTGCTGCTGAGCGGCTTCACCTGGTGGCTGCGCTTTCGAGCCGGTGCGCCGTCCTGATGCGGTACGCCGCCTTTCTTCGCGGGGTGATGCCGGTCAACGCCTCCATGGCGGACCTCAAGCGGGCGTTCGAGGCGGCGGGGTTCCGCGAGGTGGCGACGGTGCTCTCGAGCGGCAACGTGGTCTTCACCGCCCCGGCTGCCTCCCCGGCTTCGCTGGAGCGCAGGGCCGAGGCGGCCATGACCAAGCGGCTCGGCCACAGCTTTCTGACCATCGTGCGCCCGATAGACCGGCTCCGGGAGCTGCTGGCGTCCGATCCGTATTCGGGATTCAGGATCCCGCCAGAGGCGAAGCGGATCGTCACTTTCCTGCGCAAGCTGCCCGGTGCCATGCCCGGGCTGCCGCTCGAACGTGACGGGGTGCGCGTCCTCGCGGCACAGGGAGCCGAAGTGTTCACCGTCTACCTGCCGAACCCGAAGGGCCCGGTCTTCATGACGCTGCTCCAGAAGACCTTCGGGAAGGAACAGACCACCCGCACCTGGCAAACGGTCCAACGCGTGGCCCGTTAGGAGCATGAGATGAAACGGACCCTGATGCACTTCGGGATCACCGCCGCGCTCCTTGGAGGCCCAGCGGTAGAGGCCCAGGAGCCGGTCCACTGGGACGTGGTCGCCCGGATCCGCGAAGAGGGGTTCCAGCGCTCCCAGGTCATGAGCCTGGCGTGGTACATGACCGACGTGCTGGGGCCGCGGCTCACTGGCTCACCCGGAATGCGCCGGGCGGAACGATGGGCCAAGACCACGATGGACTCGCTCGGGCTCAGCAACACCACGATCGAGCCGTTCGGTCCGCACGGGGTGGGCTGGACCAACGAATACACTTCGCTGCATCTGCTCGCACCGAGCTACCAGCCCCTGATCGGATACCCCCAGGCCTTTACCCCGGGCACCGCCGGCAGGGTGACCGGGTCGGGACAGATCGTCACCATCCGGACCGCCGCGGACCTCGACCGGTATCGAGGCAAGCTGCGGGGAGCCATCGTCCTGGCGACGCCGCCGGTGGCGGCGCCATCCCGATTC
Source organism: Gemmatimonadales bacterium (assembly GCA_035249765.1). Classification (GTDB taxonomy): domain Bacteria; phylum Gemmatimonadota; class Gemmatimonadetes; order Gemmatimonadales; family GWC2-71-9; genus JABFSM01. The sequence continues at coordinate 9,650 of DATFGC010000526.1, forward strand.
ACGGCCGATGCCGAGCGATGGTCGGCCGACTCGTTGAGCCAGATGGAACGCGCAACCATTGCGGCGCGGTACGGCATCGACGGGGTCGAATACGCCTGGGATTCGGTGCAAAAGACATTCTCGCCGGTCGGCAGCCAGGCCAGGCCGGCAGTTTCGCCGGAGGCCATCCTCGCCTTCTTCAAAGCCGAAGGGGTCGCCGCGGTACTGGAAGCGGGCGCTGGTGGCGACGGAACCGTCTTCCTGGTCGGACGGGCGGGCAGCCGGCAGGACCGGAGCCATGCCGGGGTGCTGCGATCACTCCCGGTGATCTCCCTCGCCGCCGAGCACTACAACCGGCTCTACCGGCTGGCCGAGCGCGGAATCCCGCCCCGGCTCGAGCTCGAGGTGCGGAACCAGCTCGACACCACGGAAACCCGCGGCTTCAACATCCTGGGCGACCTGCCCGGCACCGACCTCGCCGATCAGCTGGTAATGGTGGGGGGACACCTGGACTCGTGGCACGCGGCCACCGGTGCCACCGACAACGCCGCGGGCTGCGCCGTGGTCCTCGAAGCGATCCGGATTCTCAGGGCCCTCGGGATCCGGCCCCGCCGGACCATCCGGGTAGGACTGTGGAGTTACGAGGAGGGAGGCGTGGTCGGCTCCCGGAGCTACGTGGCCAACCACTTCGGCGATCAGAGCAGAAAGACCACGTCCTATGACAAACTCTCGGTGTATTTGAACGTGGACAACGGAACCGGACAGTTCCGGGGAGTGTACCTCCAGGGCAACGAGCGGGTGAGGCCGATCTTCGCCGAGTGGATGAAGCCGTTTGCGGACCTGGGCATGAGCACCCTCACGATCAACAACACCTATGGGGTCGATATCATTGGATTCGATGTCGCCGGACTGCCCGCGTTCCAGTTCATTCAGGATCCGATCGCCTACGAAACCCGGACCCACCATTCGAACATGGACGTGTACGACAAGCTGGTCCCGGAGGACCTGCGCCGGAACGCGGTGATCCTGGCGAGCTTTCTCTACCACGCGGCCATGCGGGACGACCCCTTTCCCCGGGAATCGCACCGATGATCATCCTGATACTGGTATCACTGGCGGCCGCCGCACAGACACCGGAGCCCCGATGGGTCGAGGTCCGCCGAACCCCCGACTCGGCCATCCATGTCGACTCGGCGACGATCAGGGCTGCCGGGAAGGATGCGCTCGAGGCCTGGACCAGGAAGACCTATCAGACGCCCAGGCATTATCGCGATGCGGACACCTACGACGCGGTGGTCAGCCACCTGAGGATCAATTGCGTCACTCTTCGACTGCTCCACCTGGAGACCACCTACTACCTGGGCACGACCCTGGTGCGGCGGAGCCGAAGCTCGGCGGCGAGCCGGCGATGGTCTCCCCGAGTCCCGGGATCCGATTGGGACGCCGTGATTACCGCCACCTGCAGGATGTCCCGCGATGACTAGCGCCAGACCGGCCTGCCGTTGTCCCCACTCCCCGCCTGCCGGAGGTGACACATGATTTTCCCTTCCTTCACCGGATTTATTGGGGCCGCGCTCTCCATCCTCGTGACTTCCCAGGGCCTGGCCCAGGAAGCGCGCCGATACATCACGCCCCGCACGCCCGCCGATACCGCGGTCACACCCTTCAGCGGCGCCGTGCTGGTCGGCAATACCCTCTACCTGTCGGGAAAGATCGGCCTGACCCCCGATCGCAAAGTGCCACCCTCCGCCGCCGAAGAGGCCCGGATCGTCCTCGACGACGTGAAGGCCACCCTCACCGCGGCGGGGATGACCATGGACGACCTGGTGTCGGTGCAGATCTTCTGCTCCGACGTGTCGCACTACGATGCCTTCAACCGGGTCTACCGGACCTACTTCACCAGGGAATTCCCGGCCCGGGCGTTCATCGGTTCCGGCGCCCTGCTCTTCGGCGCCCGGTTCGAGGTCCAGGCGATCGCCGTGAAACGATGAACCGGTTACTTCCCATGGCTCTGCTGCTGGCCGGTCTGGCGGTTCCCTGCCGCGCCGGGGCCCAGACTCCGACCGATGAGGCGCTGATCCGGCACGCCAGAGCCGCATCCAACCAGGCCATCGCCCGCCACGATGTTGCCGCCATCGTGGCCTTCCTGGCCGACGAGTTCCAGGTTGCGGCGTCGAACGGCTCGTTCATGCGGGGCCGGGAGGAGATGGGCAACGCCTTCGCGGGCCGGTTCACCGAATACAACGATGCGGTCTACGTCCGGACCCCGGAGTCGGTGGAGGTCGATCCCGCGGGTACCGTGGCGGCCGAGACCGGACGCTGGACCGGCGGCTGGACGACACCCGGGGGGCCCTTTCGTACCGGGGGGCGCTACGCCGCCTCCTGGCGCAAGGTCGCGGGCAAGTGGCTGATCCACGCGGAGCTCTTCGTGCCCCTGTTCTGTACCGGACCGGGCTGCCGCTGAGGGTGCGGGCAAGCTCCATGAGCAGCCGGGAATGATCGTCCACCTGGTGGACGGGACCTACGAGCTGTTCCGCCAGTACTACGGCCGGCTCAAGATCAAGACCGGCAAGCCCCGTCCGCTCGGCGCCGCCGCCGGGGTGCTCCACTCCGTCCTGGAGATGTTCGAGACCGGTGCGACCCACCTCGGCGTGGCAACCGATCACGTGATCGAATCGTTCCGCAACGAGCTCTGGCCGGACTACAAGACCGGCGAGGGAATCGACCGGGCCCTGCGAATCCAGTTCACCCCGCTGGAGGAGGCGCTGGCCGCCATGGGGGTCGCCGTCTGGCCGATGGTCGAGCTGGAAGCCGACGACGCGCTGGCGTCGGCGGCCTGGCTGGCCGCCCAGGATCCCCGGGTGGAGAAGGTGTGCATCTGGGCCAACGACAAGGATCTGGCTCAATGTGTCCGAGGCGACCGGGTCGTCCAGGTGGACCGGAAGGCGAAACAGATTCGCAACGAAGCCGGGGTGCGCGCCAAGTTCGGCGTGGGACCGGAGCTGATTCCGGATTACCTGGCGCTGGTGGGCGACGCCCAGGACGGCTATCCCGGCCTCCCGGGAATCGGGGCGGCCACGGCCGCGCGGATGCTAACGCGGTACGGACGGATCGAAGACTTTCCCGCTGAGGCGCTGGGGGACCGGCGGCAGCAGGCGCTATTGTTCAAGGAGCTGGCCACCCTCCGGACCGACGCGCCGTTGTTTGGTGATGTGGACGAACTGCGCTGGAGTGGGCCGACGGACGCGTTCCCGGCGTGGACGGAACGGATGAGCGATCAGAACCTGGCGGAACGGTCCGCGAAGGCGCCGCGATAATGGGGTGAGCGTTGCGTTCCCGTGGCGGTCCGGTGACAGACGCTGACTAGCCTTCGCGGCACACCTTCCGGGATCGCATATGCCGTACGAAGTGATGCACATGGAAGCGCGGAAGCGCATCGCCCTGATCGCCCACGACAATTGCAAGACCGCCTTGCTGGAGTGGGCCCGGTTCAACCGCGGCACCTTGAGCGGACACCAGCTCTGCGCCACGGGGACCACGGGGACGCTGCTCGCAGCAGAGCTCGGCATCGCCGTGCACTGCTACCTGAGCGGCCCGCTGGGAGGCGACCAGCAGGTCGGGGCCGCCGTCTCGGACGGGCGGATCGACTTCGTGATCTTCTTCTGGGATCCTCTGGAGCCTCAGCCGCACGATGTCGATGTGAAGGCGCTGCTGCGGGTTGCCGTCGTCCACAACATTCCGGTCGCCTGCAACCGGGCGACGGCGGATTTCCTGCTCTCCTCTCCCCTTATGAGCGAACCGTACCCTCGCATTGTCCAGGGATACGTCGAGCGCTCGCGCAGCACCCAGGGACGAGTCGTCGGCGGAATCGGCGCCGGCTGACCGGTGCGCTACCGGGTTGGGTCATCAGCGCGAGAGCTTCTGGATCCATCCCGCGATCGCCGGCACCACGGGCGCGGCGAGCGGCAGCGCCGGATCGCGGTAGGTCTTCAGCTGCGCCTGCAGATCCATGGTCTCGATCGACTTGAGCACATGATTCACCCCTTCCAGCCGCAGCAGCGTCGCGCCAGGCTGCGCGGCCAGGAGCAGCTCCGCATCCTGCAGCGTCAGCTGCACGTCGGTGGTCCCCTGGAGGATCAGCAGGCGCCCGGAAAACCGGCGGGCCTCGCCCGGCGGATCATAGGCCGCCCACGAACGCAGGAAGTTCCGGGCCATGGGCATCAGCAGCGGCCGGGCGATGGCCGGCACCTCCCCGGAGTCGTCGCCCCGCAGGAACCGCGCGAACGCCGAGTCGATCGCCACCACCGTCGCACTGTCGGCCTGACGGGCAAACTGCTCGTGCAGAACCTCGGCGAGCCTGCGGCCCTGGGCCGCGATCATGATCACGCCGGCCGCCGGGGCGCCGCGATTGGCGGCCTGCAGCACCAGGCCAGCTCCTTCGCTGTGCCCCAGGAGAATGAGGCCCGAAAACCGTGCATCGGATGCCAGGGCCGTCGCCGCCGCTCCGACATCGGCCACGTACATATCGATCGAGAGGGTTGCGGGATCACCGCCCCGGCCCGCGCTCGCCCCGATCCCGCGCTTGTCGTAGCGCAAACTGGCGATGCCGTGTTCCCCGAGGCCCCAGGCCAGCCGTGCGTAGGTGTTGCTGTTCACCCCTGGTCCGTTCCCGTTGCGATCGGTTGCACCCGAGCCGGCCACGATGAGCACGACCGGTACCCTGCCCTTCATCGATCGTGGCAGGGTGAGTGTCCCATGCAGGGTCAGCGCACCCCGGACAAAAGTGAAGGCTGCCTCCACGACCGTCGCGGGGGCGTTGATCTCGATCGGAGGCTTTGAGCCGGGCGACGCCTGCGCCTGGAGCCCGCCCTCCCCCGCACCCACCAGTCCGACCGCGACAAGTGCCGCGTGCGGCACGCTTCCGGTCGGGCGCAGGGACGCCAGAAAGCCGGCCAGGAGCGACCCCAGTACCGATACGATGCAGACCAGGATGGCATACCGGGGTGCGATCGCCGCCGCCAGGATGGTGGCCCCCCCTGCCAGCACGAATGCGGCGCCGAAGACCCGATGGACGCTGCGCCAGAGCTCCGGGTTTTCCAGCATACGCCGGCTCCGAAGCCCCGCCACCCAATTGGGCCGCAGCCTCGGCATCACATTTCCCATCAGCAGCAGGGACACCCCGAGCACGCCGGGCACGATCCGTAGCGCGATGGCTGACGCCCCGAAGGCTGCGGTCAGCACGGCGGCGTGGAGACCGCACAACAGCGCGACGAGAGCCAGTACGATCCCGTCGTAGGTCGGGCCGAACCGCTCGAACTGCGCCGGACTGGTGACCGCTTCGGGCGCGTGCCGGAACATCCACCGGCCCACCCGCTGCCCTGCCGCGGTTGGCGCCAGACGAAACCCTGCCCAGAA
>DATFGC010000527.1:0-2602 GCA_035249765.1 Gemmatimonadales bacterium
CAGGCGCTGGATCTCCGGCTCGCGATCGCCCTCCCGATCACCCTCCGGTCGGGCAGCAACATCCTCCTCGCGCTGGAAGCGTTCAACGTCGCCAGCTCCGCGACCGGCGTGATAGACCGGGCTGCGCTGTTGATCGACCCGGCGGGCTCGCTGGGCAGCGGAACCGGTGGTACCGTCACGGTTCCATTCATCGCCAATCCCCGATTTGGAACCCTATTGAGCCGTCGCGCCGAGCCCCGGCTCTTCCGCCTCGGCCTCTCGATGGAGTATTGACTTCCGTGCATACCACACACGCTCGGGCGGCCTTCGCCCTGATCCTCTTGGCCGGTGCGGCAGGCTGCGGCAACGCCGGCAGCGATCTTGGATTCAATGCCTCGTCCACCAGCGCGGTCACCGTGGGCATCTATCTCGACCGGGACGGTTCCCGCACGCCCACGGTTCCCCTGGACACGGTGTTTGCCAACGTGCGGGTCGCGCTGCTGGCCCTGGGCAGCGGCGACACGCTGCGCACGGCGGTCAGCAACGTCACCGGGCTGGCCCGCTTCGACGGGGTCCCGGTAGGCCAATACCGGGTGACCGTGGTGCCGTCGAGTATCGGCGATTCGATCGAAGTCGCCGCGATTGATTCCTCCATCATCCGGCTGGAAGCGACCGACACCAACACCTTCGTGCTGGTACGGCTGGGCTATCCGGAATTCACCATCAGCGCCGTCCGGGCTCTGCCACCCGGCCGCCGGGTGTTCATCCGAGGGATCGTTCTGGCGGGGGTGCAGTCCTTCCGGGACACCACCTCCCACGTCTCCGACAACACCGGGCAGATCCGGCTGACCGGGGTGGCGCTCCTGGGAGGGATTCTGGGCAACAACCCCGGTGACAGCGTCAGTGTGCTGGGGACCACTTCGACCCGGGCGGGCCAGCCCACCCTCGACCAGGCTGCGATCACCCGCTTCGGCACCCGGCCCCCACCGGTTCCCCTGCCGGTGAGCACGGCGACGGCCGCCACGGCGGCCGGCGGGGTCCTGGACGCCGGGCTGGTCCAGATCACCGGAGCGATCATCAGCGACACGGCGACCATCGCGCCCGACTTCAGGATTACGGCGTCGGATGGGACCGGCCCCCTGCGGATCATCATCGACGGCAACCTCGGAATTCCCAAGAGCATTTTCCTGCCGGGATTCTCGGTGGCGATGCGGGGCGTGCTGGTTCCCGATGGGCTGGGCGGTTGGACCCTGAAGCCGCGCAACGGCGGCGACATCGTCATCAACTAGCCGGGGTCGGGCGACCGACCGGCCGTCATCGAGGAGTGTACCTGTGGGAGCAGCGCCCTGTCTGGTGACCGGGGGAGCCGGCTTCATCGGATCGCACGTCGCCGAGGAGCTGGTGAAGCGAGGCCATCCGGTCCGGGTGGTGGACAATCTCTCCACCGGCACCGAAGCCAACCTTTCCCACCTCCGGGGCGACCTGGAGCTGGTGATCGGCGATCTCCGTGATCCGGCGGTGTGCCGGTCCGTATGCGCCGGGATGGAGCTGGTCTTCCACCTGGCGGCGCTGCCCAGCGTTCCCCGGAGCATGGCCGACCCCTGGGCCTCCCACGACCACAATGTGAACGGCACCGTTCAGCTGCTGCTTGCGTCGCGCGAGGCAGGGGTCCGTCGGATGGTCTACAGCAGCTCGAGCTCGGTGTACGGCGACACCGCGGTCCTGCCCAAGGTCGAGAGTGTCGAGCCGCTGCCCCGCTCCCCGTACGCGGCGGCCAAGCTGGCAGGAGAGCAATGCGTGCTGGCCTACGCCCGCGCCGGCATTCTCGAAGGGGTCGCGCTCCGGTACTTCAACGTGTTCGGCCCTCGGCAACGGCCCGATTCGGCCTATGCCGCCGTCATCCCGCTGTTCTTCCACGCCGCCCTCTCGGGCACCCCGGCCCAGGTGAACGGCGATGGAGGGCAGACCCGGGATTTCACTTATATCGAGAACGTGGTCGGGGCCAATCTGCTGGCGAGCCGTGCCCCGGCGGCCGATGGCTGGCCGATCAACGTCGGGGCGGGGGAGCGGACCTCGCTTCTCGAGCTGCTCGAACAGATCCGGAAGGTGACCGGCGTACCGATAAGGATCGAGCACCAGGCGCCCCGTCCGGGCGACGTGCGAGACTCCCTGGCCGACCTTTCCCGGGGTGGGGAACTGCTCGGCTACCGCCCCTCGGTTTCGCTCGGAGAAGGCCTGAAGCGGACCTGGGAATGGTTCCGGGAAACGAGCCAGGTGCAATAACCGGCCTGCGCGAACGATATTGCAATTAGCAGCTGCATCATGTTGCGGGCCGCCATTCACGTATATTATTTGGACAGTCTATTTTTTGTCTCTCGATTCAACCTATTAAAAGGCAAGGGCTTATATAAGGTAATCACACTTATCCGTTCCGCAGTTTTTATCATCATAGCGTAATACTAGAAGGGCCTGATTCCTGCCCATAACATTTCTCGGCAATCGGCTCCCCCAATCGGGGGGATCCTTTCGAGACATCAAACGGGCAATCGGCAATGACCTTCCTGCACAAGCTCGCCAAGCGGCTGGCCTTGGTCCCCACGACGATCGTGGCCGCGCTGTCGTT
>DATFGC010000528.1:0-5934 GCA_035249765.1 Gemmatimonadales bacterium
CGTTGAGCGCAAAGCCGTGGAAGGTGACCCATTGCTTCACGTGGATGCCGATGCTGGCGATCTTTCGCCCGCCGGTCCATACGCCGGTGCGGCCCGGGTCCCGGCCCGCGGCGACCTCCACCGCGTCGAGTCCCCGGATCAGGACCTCTTCGAGCTGCCGCAGGTACCAGTGGAGGTCCCGCCGCCATCCGGTGAGGTCGAGAATGGGGTAGCCCACCAGCTGTCCCGGCGCATGCAGCGTCACATCGCCGCCCCGCTCCACGTCGAAGACCTCGAACCCCCGCGCCGCCAGCCCGGCGGCCGGGACCGGGAGACTGGTGGCGCGGGTTCCCCGGCCCAGGGTCACTACCGGCTCGTGCTCCACCAGCAGCAGCAGATCGGAAGCGAGCTCACCGCTCATGCGCTGCCGGCAGAGCCGCCGCTGCAGCTCCAGCACCTCGCCGTAGCGTCGTCGTCCCAGGTCCAGGACCACCAGCGCGTCGCTCATGGCTCCTGGCTTGCCGCCGGCACGCGCCGGACCAGCAGGAGGGCGATCAACCCGCAGACGCCCGCCAGCATCAGGAGGCCGGGGCGGCCGAACCGGCGGTCGATCGGGAGGGTCACCAGCGAAAGGGCAAAGGATCCCAGTCCGGCGATCAGCGAGAGCATGGCCTGCCGCCAGAGATTGCCGATCGGGGAAAGCACCCGCCAGCAGGCCACGCCGGCGAGGATGATGCCGGCCAGGGTGCCGGCCAGCAGCACCACGGCGGGCGCCGAGCCCAGCGAGGTGGTCGGAGGGGCCGGTGCGCCGAGCTGCAGGGTGCGGACCGTCCAGGTCACCAGCGCCTGGCACCCCACACCCACGGCAATGCCGAAGGGGAGGGCGCGGAAGACCAGCGAGACCGGGTCGGGGGCGGGCGGGGGCATGGCATGAAGCATAGCCGAGCGGGCTGTGGTCAGTGGTCAGTGGTCAGTGATCAGTGGAAATACCTCCGTGACCACTGACCACAGATCACTGACCACTAGATATGCATGACTCGCCCCATCGAATCGAGGCACGCTTCGGCAATGGCCTCGGACAGCGTGGGATGGGCGTGAATCATCAGGTCCACTTCTTCGACCGTGAATTCGTTCTCCCGGGCCACCCCGAGCTCGTGGATCATTTCCGACGCGTGGCTGGCGACGATGTGGGCCCCGAGGATTTCTCCGTACTTCTTATCGCGGATCACCTTGACGAACCCGTCGGTCTCCAGCGAGGCCCGGGCCCGGCCATTGGCGGTGAAGGGAAAGCGGCCGACCTGATAGTCCAGCTTCTTTTCCTGGCACTGCTCCTCGGTGAGTCCCACACTGGCGACTTCCGGATGGCAATAGGTGACGCTGGGCACGTTGTCGTACCGGATCGGATGCGGGGTGTGGCCGGCGATTCGCTCGGCCACGACCACGCCCTCCCGGCTCCCCTTGTGCGCCAGCATCGGCGGGCCGGCGACGTCACCGATGCAGTAGATCCCCTGCGCGGTGGTCTCCAGGGTCGCGAGATCGACCTTGACGAAGCCCCGATCGGTCAGCTCGACCCCGGCTTCCTTGAACCCCATCCCCTCGGTGTTCACCGCCCGGCCGGCGGCCATCAGCACCTTTTCCACGGTGATCTTCTCGACCTTGCCGCCGGCCTCGACCTCGAGGGTGACCTCGGCGGCGCCGACGGTGGCCTTCTGCACCTTGGCGCCCGCCAGCACCGTCATGCCCCGCTTCCGGTAGCTCTTGGCGATGACCTCCGAGCTCTCGGCGTCCTCGAGCGGGAGGATCCGGGGCAGCGCCTCGATCAGCGTGACCTTGCTGCCGAAGGCGGCGAAGATGTCGGCGAACTCCGCGCCCACCGCGCCCGCGCCCACGATGGCCAGGGTGGCCGGAGCCTTTTCGAGGAAGAGGGCCTCATCCGAGCTGATGACGGTGGTCTTGTTGATCTCGAGGCCGATCTGCGGAATCCCCTTGACCCGCGAGCCGGTGGCGATCACCACCGCCTTCTTCGCTTCGTGCACCTCGTTCCCGACCTTGACCTTCCGGCCCGGCTGCAGTTCGCCCATGCCCTTGAGCACCGTGATCTTGTGCTTCTTCATCAGGAACTCGGCGCCCTTCGAGTTCTGGTCGGCCACCTGGCGCGACCGCTTCATGGCGACGCCGTAGTCCCCCTTGACCCCGCTGACCTCGATCCCCAGCGCCTTGGCGTCGTGGGTGATGAGGTTCAGGGCGTACGCGCTATGGAGCAGTGCCTTGGTGGGAATGCATCCGATGTTCACGCAGACTCCGCCGAGCTTGTCCTTCTCCACCACGGCGGTGGCCAGGCCGAGCTGTGCGGCGCGGATGGCGCAGACGTAGCCGGCGGGGCCGCCGCCCACCACAATGACGTCAAATTGTGCCATGGCTGACAATCCTGATGAGTGAGCGGTGAGCGGTGAGCAGTGAGCGGGAGGGGCAGGGCCCGCTCACCGCTGACCGCTCACCGCTTACCAAACGAGGGCCAATGGATTCTCGAGGAGCAAGGAAAGCGTCTGCATGAACTTGGCGCCGCTCGCTCCGTCGATCACCCGGTGATCGCAGGACATGGTCATGCGCATCTGGCGGCGGATCTGGACCTGGCCGTTCACCACCGCGGGTACCTGGGCGATGCTCCCGACCGCGAGGATGCCGGCCTCGGGCGGGTTGATGATGGCGGTGAAGTGCTCGATGTCGAACATGCCGAGGTTGGAGACCGAGAAGGTGCTCCCGGTGTACTCCTCGGGCTTGAGCTTCCGCTCCCGCGCCCGGGTCGCCAGATCCCGGCTTTCGGCGGCGATCTCCCGGAGCGACTTGGCCTGGGCTCCCCGGATCACCGGGGTGATCAGGCCGTCCTCGATGGCGACCGCCATGCCGATGTCGACGGTGTGCCAGTAGCGGATGTGGTCGTCCTGCCACCAGGCATTGCAGCCGGGATGCTGCTGCAGCGCGGTCGCCACCGCCTTGAGGATGATGTCGTTGAACGACACCTTCCCCTGGTCTCCCGCCGCGGCATTGAGGGCCTCCCGCGCCTCGGCTACCCGCTCCATGTCCACCCGGGCGGTGAGATAGAAGGTTGGAATCGGGCCGATCGACTGGGCCAGCCGCTTGGCGATGGTCTTCCGGATCTGGGTGAGCGGCGTGTCGGTGAATGCGGTGAGCGGTGACGGGTGAGCGGTGAGCGGGCCCGCCGGCGCAGTACCGCTTACCGCTGACCGCTCACCGCTTACCGTGTCGAGGTCCCGCTTCACGATCCGGCCCTCCGGCCCCGAGCCCGCCACCGCGCCGAGATCCAGCCCCCGCTCGCCGGCGATTTTGCGGGCCAGCGGAGAGGCTTTGATCCGCTCGGCGGAGACGGGCCCCTTCTCCTTCGCTGCGCTCAGGACGGCGGCTTCGCTCAGGGTGACAGGCACGGGTGGGGCGGGCGGCTGGACGGCTGGTGGAGCGGACGGCTGGACGGCTGGACGGCTCGACGGCTGGGAAGGCGCGGGAACCGGAGCTGGCTTGGCCTCCGCCGGCGGGGCAGTTCCCGTTGACCGTTCACCGGACCCCCCCGAGCCTTGCGAGGGGTTCACTGTTGACGCTTTTGCCTGGGGGCTTCCCCCGTCTACGCTTTCCCCCGCCTGCCCGATCCATCCCATCGGGGCCGAGACCGGCACGGTCGCGCCCGCGGCCACCAGGTGCTTGAGCAGCGTTCCCGCCGACCGGGCCACCAGCTCCATCACCGCCTTGTCGGTCTCCACCTCGGCCAGCACATCGCCGATCGCGACCGGGTCGCCCTCCTGCTTCTTCCACTCGATGACCCGGCCCTCTTCCATGGTGGGCGAGAGGGCTTCCATCACGATCTTGGTGGCCATCAGGATCCGACCATGTAGAGAACCTGCTTCGCCGCGTCCACCACCTTGCCGGCGTCCGGCTTGGACGCCTTTTCGAGCTGCCGGTTGTAGGGCATCGGCACGTCGGCGCCGGTGACCCGGAGGACCGGGGCGTCCAGCGCGTCAAAGGCGTCACGCTGAATCAGATCCACGATCTGCGCCCCAACGCCCGCAAAGGGCCAGCCCTCCTCCACCACCACGCACCGGTTGGTCCGGGTGACCGAGCCCAGGATCGTTCCGGTATCCAGCGGCCGGATGGTGCGAAGATCCACCACCTCCGCCTGCACCCCGAGCTCGGCGAGCTGCTCGGCGGCCTTGAGCGCCACCGAGACCGTCTTGGAGTGGCAGACCAGAGTGACGTCGGTTCCCGGCCGCTTGATCTCGGCGCTGCCGATCGGAACCAGGTGCTCCCCGTCGGGGACCTCGCCCTTCTGGTTATACAGCATCTCCCCCTCGAGAAACACCACCGGATCGTCGTCGCGGATGGCGCTCTTGAGCAGTCCCTTGGCGTCGGCCGGGGTTGCCGGCGTCACCACCTTGAGGCCCGGGATGTGGGCGTACCAGCTCTCGAACGCCTGGGAGTGCTGGGCCGCGAGCTGGAGCGCGGCGCCTCCCGGACCCCGGAACACGATCGGCACCCCGAATTGTCCCCCGGACATGTAGCGCATCTTGGCCGCGGCGTTGACGATCTGGTCGACGGCCAGCAGGGCGAAGTTCCAGGTCATCATCTCGATCACCGGGCGGAGCCCCACCATCGCGGCGCCGACCCCGATCCCGGCAAAGCCCAGCTCGGCGATCGGGGTATCCACGATTCGCTTGGGGCCGAATTCCTTGAGCAGACCCCGGCTCACCTTGTAGGCGCCGTCGTACTCGGCCACTTCCTCGCCCATGAGGAAGACCCGGTCGTCCCGCTGCAGCTCTTCGCGCAGGGCCTGATTCAGCGCATCGCGATAGGTGACGACTGTCATACTATTGCGAGTCGCGGAAAGCGAGTAGCGAAGAAACCGCCTTTCACGCGGCACCTCCTCTACGCTCTTCGCTCTTCGCTCCACCCTCGGGAGCATACACGTCCGTATACAGCTCCGACGCGTCCGGATCAGGGGACTCTTCGGCAAAGGTGTACGCATCGTCCACTTCCGCCTTCACCTCCGCCTCCAGCGCCGACCAGCGGGCGTCGTCGAGGGTGCCGGCCCCGCGCATCTGCTCGGCCAGCACCTTGATCGGATCGCGGCGCCGGTATTCCTCCACCTCATCCTTGCTGCGATAGGTTCCGTGGGCTGCATCGGACATCGAGTGTCCGACGAAGCGGTAGGTCCGGATCTCGAGGAGAGTCGGCTTCGACTCGGTGCGGGCCCGGGCCACCGCGCGGTCCATCGCCTCGCGCACCACCAGGACATCCTGTCCGTCCACCGTCTCAGCCGGCATGTCGTAGGCGTGGCCCCGCACCGAGAGATTCTTCACCGCGCTGGCCCGGGCCACCGCGGTGCCCATGCCGTAGCCGTTGTTCTCGCAGATGAACACGGCGGGCAGCTCCCAGAGCGAGGCCATGTTCAGGGTCTCGTGGAAGGCTCCGATGTTGGCGGCGGCCTCGCCGAAGTAGCAGACGCTGACCTGGTCGCCGCCGCGATACTTGATCGCGAACGCGGCGCCGGCCGCAATAGGAATGTGGCTGCCCACGATCCCGTGCCCGCCCAGGAAACCGAGCCCCGCGTCGAACAGGTGCATCGAGCCGCCCTTGCCCTTCGAGCAGCCGGTCGCCTTGCCGAACAGCTCGGCCATTACGGCGCGGGCGCTCATCCCCCGGGCCAGCGCCTGGCCGTGGTCGCGGTAGGCGGTGGTGATGTAGTCGTCGGGCCGGAGCGCGGCGATGCTCCCCACCGCCACGGCTTCCTGGCCGATGTAGAGGTGGCAGAAGCCGCCGATCTTGCCGAGGCTGTAGGCCTCGCCGGCCTTCTCCTCGAAGACCCGCATCAGCAGCATCTGGCGCAGATAGCGCAGGTGCAGCTCGGCGGCCTCGGCGCCGCCGCTGGTGCGTTCCGGCCGGGTGGAG
>DATFGC010000529.1:0-5797 GCA_035249765.1 Gemmatimonadales bacterium
GGAAGGGCGATCTGGTCCTCTCGGTGGTGACCACCGGCCAGATCCGTTCCGAGGCGATGAGCCTGCTCAAAAGCGAGACCAATGGCACCATCATCGCCGTGCTGGTCCGCCCCGGCGACCGGGTGCGCAAGGGGCAGCCGCTCATTCAGGTGGATCCCCGCCCCCTTGATCTCGCGGTACAGGAAGCAGCGGCCAACCTCGAGAAGGCCCGTCTCGCCTTGCTCGACAACATCATGCCCGACTCGATCGTCACCGGCCGGGCGGTGACCGGGGAGCGGCTCAAGAACGCCGAGATCCGCTCCGGGATCGAAGGCGCGCGGGTGGCGCTGGAGCAGCGCAAGTACGAGCGGGAGCGGGCCACCATCACCGCGCCCTTCAGCGGAGTGATGGACGACATCAAGGTGGCGGTAGGCGAGCGGCTCACCAACGGCCAGGAGATCGGCCGGGTGGTGGACCTGGACCATCTCCGCATCGAGGCCGCGGTGCTGGAGCACGACCTCCCGCTGATTCGGGTCGGCGGCCAGGCCCGGGTCACCGCGGCCGCCGCGCCCGACCGCGCCGTCATCGGCACCATCGCGGCGATCCTGCCCATCGTGGACAGCACCACCCGGGCCGGCCGGGCCATCATTCGCGCCGGCGGCGGCGGGGTGCTCCGCCCCGGCATGTACGCCGACGTGCAGCTCGAGGCGGCCCGGCTGCCCAACCGGATCATCGTCCCCGCCAGCGCGGTGATCCAGCGGGACGGCCGGCCGCTGGTGTTCGTGGTCAAGGAGGGCCGGGCCCAGTGGGTCTACATCTTCCCCGGCCGCTCCAACGGGACCGAGACCGAAGTGCTCCCCGACAGCGCCAGCGGACAGATCCCGCTCCAGCCGGGCGACGTGGTGCTGATCGAGGGCCATCTCACCCTCACCCACGACGCGCCGGTCCGGGTGACGGCGAAAGCCGAGCGGAAGCAATGACGCGGAAAGTCCTTGCGAGGGGCCGTAGGCCTGGAGTCATTGCGAGGGGCCGTAGGCCCCGAAGCAATCCGGCCGGATCGCCACGGGCCCTACGGGCCCTCGCGATGACTGGGTCGGCCCTACGGGCCCTCGCGATGACTGGGTCGACCCTTCGGGCCCTCGCGATGACTGTCGCCTAATGTCCCTCGCCTCCGCCGCGCTCAAACGCCCGGTCACCACGGTGGCAGCGACCCTGGCCTTCGTGCTGCTGGGCGCGGTGTCGCTGGGCAAGCTTCCGGTCTCCCTGCTGCCGGACGTCTCCCTCCCGGTGCTCACCATCCGCACCGGCTACGCCGGCTCGGCCGCCTCCGAGGTCTCCCGCTTCATCGCCGAACCGATCGAGCAGGCGGTGGCGGCGACGCCCGGGCTGGTGGATCTCCGCTCGGTGAGCCGGAACGGCGAATCGGTCACCACGCTCCGGTTCAGCTGGGGCACCGACATGGCGACCACGGTGCTCCAGGTCCGGGAGCGGCTCGACAACGCCCGGGGCAACCTCCCCGAGCGGGCTGACCGCCCCACCCTGCTTACCAGCGATCCCGGCGAGCGCCCCATTGCCGTGTTAGGGCTCACCGGCCCCGGCGACCTCCGCTCCATCGCCCGCACCGCCACCGAGGTCCACGCCCGCCGGCTGGAGCAGCTCGCCGGGGTCTCCAGCGTGGCGGTGGTGGGCGACCCCAAGGACGAGATCCGGGTGGACGTGAACCCGGAGAAGGCCCGCGCCCTGGGGATCACCTCCGACGACGTGGCCCGCGCGGTGCGCGACGCCAACGCCAGCGCCCCCGGCGGCACGGTGCGGCGAGGCCAGTTCCGCTTCGCGCTCCGGGCCCTGACCGAGTTCCAGGAAGTGGACGAAGTGGTGCACACGCCGGTGGGGCCCGACCGCGCCGGGATCACCCTGGGCGACATCGGCACCGTGGCGCTGGGCGCCGCCGACCCGGTGACCATGACCCGGCTGGACGGCGCCCCCGCGGTCGGCATGGTGGTCTACAAGGACAACGGCGCCAACACCGTGGCGGTGACCCGGGAGATCTACCAGACCATCGAGGTCCTGGCCGCCGAGTTCCCCGAGGTGAAGATCCGGGTGGTGGCGGCCCAGGCCCAGTTCGTCTCCGACGCGCTCAGCAACCTGGGCCAGGAGATCGTGCTGGGCGGGATCCTCTCTCTCCTGGTGATCGTGCTGTTCCTCCGCGACCTCCGGGGCTCCATCGCCATCGCGCTGATCATTCCGCTCTCGGTCCTCACCGCGCTCACCCTGCTCCAGTTCCTCGGCGTCACCATCAACATCCTGTCGCTGGGCGGCCTCGCCCTCGGCATCGGCCTCCTGGTGGACAACGCCATCGTGGTGGCCGAAGCGACCGGGCGCTACAAGGAGCAGGGGCTGCCCGATGTCGACGCGGCCCGGCGGGCCACCGAGGAAGTCTCCGCCCCGCTGATCGCCGGCACGCTCACCACGGTGATGGTGTTCGGGCCGATCGTGTTCGTGCAGGGCCTGGCCGCCGCGCTGTTTCGCGATCTCTCCCTCAGCGTGGTGGTGACGTTAATGACGGCGCTGGTGTTGGCGCTGACTCTGATGCCGGTGTTGATGGTGAGGTGGAGGCAGAGGGGTCAGAGGTCAGTGATCAGTGATCAGGGGGAAACCACTCGACCACTGACCACTGACCACTCCTCACTCACCAGATGGGGCACGACAATCGCCGACAGATATGAAGCCGGAATGAAGTGGTGTCTCCTCCACCCCCGCTCGGTCTTCCTCACCGCCGCGGTGGTCACGGTCATCACGGTGCTGATCACCCTGCGGCTCCCCCGGGAAGTCCTCCCCCGGGTGGACGAGCGGACCGCGGTGGCCCAGCTTGCCCTCCCCCAGGGCACTTCGATCGAGGAAACCGCCCGGCAGACCGCCCGGCTGGAGTCGGCGGCGCGGGAGCTGGGGAGCAGCGGGGTGTACGCCCGGATCGGCAACGCCACCGACGAAGAGGTCCTGGCCGGCGCCGATCCCGGCACCAGCGCGACCGCCCAGCTCATCATCCCGGTTCCCGACGCCCAGAACGCCGGCCGCTTTGCCGACAGTCTCCGGGCCCGGGTGCCCGACCTGGCTCAGGGCGCGCTCTCGATCGACCTCGCCGGCCAGTCGGAGTTCGGCAGCCTGATCGGCAGAGAAGGCCGCCTGGTGCGGGTCGAGGTCTCGGCGCCCCGGCTCGACGAGGCCGCCCGCTGGGCCGACTCGGTGCGCCGTCTGCTCGTCCCGGTCCGGACCCTGGCCGACGTGCGGGACGCCTTCAGCACCACCCAGCCCACCATCGAAGTCACCCTGGAGCGGACCCGGATCGCCCAGTACGGGATCTCGGTGGAACAGGTCGGCAACGCGCTGGCCGGCGCCCTGGGCGGGGTGGCCTCGGGCGAGTTCCGGGAAACCGACCGGCGCACCCCGATCACAGTACGCTTTGCCGGCGATGCCAACGAGGACCTGACCAGCGCGCTGGCCTCCCAGATCAACGGCATCCCGGTCGGCCAGCTGGTGAGCGTGCGGGAGATCCGCGCCCCGGTCGAAGTGGTCCGAATGAACCAGCGCCCGGTGAGCGTGGTGGAGGGCGTAGTGGAGCGGGGCGGCACCGCCCGGGCCACCCGCGATGTATCGGCCGCGATCTCGGCGCTGGCTCCGCCACCCGGCGTCACCTGGCAGATCGGCGGGGCCGACGCCGAGCAGCGGCGCACCACCCGGGAGCTGGCGCTGGTGGCGCTGCTTTCCGCCGCGCTGGTCTACCTGGTGCTGGCCGGAGAGTTCGGCTCCTTCTCGGTGCCGCTCCTGGTAATGCTCACCGTGCCGCTCGCCGCGGCGGGCGGGCTCATCTTTCTCTGGCTCACCGGCCAGAGCTTGAACGCCGTGTCCCTGATCGGCCTGGTGGTGATGATCGGCATGGCCGACAACGAAGCCGTGGTGAAGCTCGACGCCATCCGCCGGTTCCGGGAGCAGGGCCACTCGGTCGAGGAAGCGGTTCTGCTCGGTGGCCGCCAGCGGCTCCGGGCCATCGCGATGACCTCGATCACCACCATTACCGGGGTGCTGCCGCTGGTGTTCGGATGGGGCAGCGGCGGCGCGCTCTACCAGCCCCTGGCCGCCGGAGTCATCGGCGGCAGCATCTCGGCGCTGGCGGTGACGTTCTTCCTACTTCCCACGGCCTATGCGGTTATGGAGAGGCGCAAAGGCGCAACGGCGCAACGGCGGAACGAAGCCGCAGCTCGAGCGCGCGAGGTGCCCGCTTGAGATCTCTTTGCGCCTTTTCGCCTTTGCGCCTTTGCGCCCCCAGTGGTGCCCGTTCATGATCCATTGGGCCAGCACCCGTCCCGCCGTCATCTGGGCCTTCGGCGTCGCGATCATCATGGCCGGCGGGGTGGCGTTCACCAAGCTGCCTCTCGCCACCAAGACCACCATCGAGCTGCCCCAGCTCACCGTGACCGCCCAGTGGCAGGGCGCTTCGGCGGAGCTGATCGAGACCTATATCACCTCCCCGGTGGAAGAAGCCATCCAGGGCGTACGCGGAGTCAGCAAGACCAGCAGCACCTCGGGTGAGCGGGGCAGCAGCATCACCGTCGAGCTGGAAGCCGACGCCGACGTTCAGATGACCCGGCTCGCCATCCACGAGCGGCTGGAGCTGCTCCGCACCGCGCTGCCGGCTGGTGTGGCGCCGCCCCAGGTCTCCAACTACGTCCCCGAAGAGCTGGATGAGGAGCCGCTGCTCCGCTATTCCCTCTCGGGGCCCTACACCCCTGGCACCCTTACCCGACTGGCCCGGGAGCAGCTCACTCCCCGGCTCACCGCGGTGCCCGGCGTCTCCACCGTGATTCCCTTCGGCTCCGCTGAGCTGGGAGTCTCGGTGTCCTACGACGTGCAGCGGCTCCGCCAGCTCGACATTTCCCCGGCCCTGCTCTCCAACGCGCTCGCCAACGCGCGGGTGGTCCAGTCGCTCGGACAGGAGACCGCGGGCGCCAGCGTAACGACGGTCGTGCTGCGGGATCAGCCCCACGCCTACCAGGACCTGGAGCGGCTGCCGATTCGGGCGCCGAGCGGCCGGGTCTTTCTCCTGGGCGAGCTGGCGACGGTGCGGCCCGAGGAAGACAACCGGGGCTTTTTCTCCCGGCTCAACGGGGTGCCCGCAGTGGGGCTCGAGATCACCCGGCTCCCCGGCTCCGATGTGATCCAGACCGCCGAGCGGGTCAGGGCCGCCATGGCGGACATCCAGACGATTCTGCCCACCGGGGTCACGGTCAAGCTGGAGAGCGACGAGAGCATCGACCTGGGCAAGCAGCTCCGGGAGCTGGTGATCCGGGGGGCCATCGCCTTCGCGGCGGTCTGCCTGATCCTGCTGATCACCATGCGCCACTTCACCTCGGCGGTGCTGGTCATGGGCAGCGCAGCCGTGGCCATCGCCGGCACCGCGCTGGGCCTCTACCTGTTCAAGATCCCCGCCAACCTGCTCACCCTGGCCGGCCTGGGCATGGGGATCGGGATCCTGGTGCAGAACGGGGTCGTGGTGGTGGAGCGGCTTCGCCACGCCGAGAAGACTCCGTCGGCCCGGGCCGAGGCGGGGCGGAGAATCACGCCGGCGGTGGTGGGATCCACACTCACGACCGCGGTGGTGCTGTTTCCGTTCCTGTATCTCCAGGGCAATGCCCGGGCGGCCTTCGTGCCATTCGCGGCGGCGTTCTCGCTGGCGCTGTTCTGGTCGGTGGTCTCCTCGGTCATCATGATTCCCGCGGTGGGGGTGCGCTCCACCGCGCCGGTCGGGGCGTGGCCCCGGCTG
>DATFGC010000530.1:0-18304 GCA_035249765.1 Gemmatimonadales bacterium
ATCCATCCGGGCGAAGGTCACCGGTTCCTGGAACGGGATCTACCGGAAGGTCCCGGTGGAGTACCGAACCGCCCAGGGCTTCAAATGGACCGTCCGCCTCGATCTGGTGTCCGCCACCGACGCGGAGGGTCAGGCGCTCCGGACCGAGACCAGCCGCGAGGGACACTTCATCCAGTACAAGATGTGGATCCCCGGCGCCGTGGACGCGGTGCGCAGCGTGGTGCTCCGCTACCGGGTCCGCAACGCGCTCCGGTTCTTCGAGGACCACGACGAGCTGTACTGGAACGTCACCGGGGACGAGTGGGACGTCGCCCTTGGTGCGGTGAGCGCGGCGATCGAGCTGCCCGCCGGAGCCACCGGGATCCGCGTCACCGCGTTCAACGGGGTGTACGGCTCGACCTCGCGGGAAGCCGATGTGGCGATGGAGGGCGCGGTGGTCCGGATCACCATGCCGCGCAAGCTCGAGTTTCGCGAGGGCCTCACCGCGGTGGTGGGATGGGACAAGGGCCTGGTCCCCGAGCCGACCCAGGCCGACAAGGTCGCCGGATTCCTGGGAGCCAACTGGCCCCTGGCGCTGCCGCTCCCGGTCCTGCTCGGGATGCTGTTCCTCTGGTCCCGGCGGGGCCGGGACCCCCGCCGGCTTCCCATTACGGTCCGGTACGAGCCGCCCCCCGGGCTCACCCCCGCCGAGGCCGGAACGCTGACCGATGAGTCGGCCGACATGCGGGACATCACCGCGACGATCGTGGATCTCGCGGTGCGGGGACATCTGCGGATCGAGGAGCGGGAGGAATCGAAGCTGTTCGGGCTGGTGAAGGACCGGGAATTCGTGTTTCACCGCACCACCCCCGAACCGCCACAGCTGCCGCTGCAGCGCTACGAGTCGGAGGTGCTCCAGGGGATCTTCGAGGACGGCGCCCGCGAAGTCGAGCTCTCCGATCTGCAGAACGAGTTTTACAAGCATCTGGGCGACATCAAGTCCGGCATCATGGACCGGCTGGTGCAGCAGGGGTTGTACGCCCGGCGGCCCGATCACGTGCGGGGCCGCTGGATCGGCCTCGGGGTGGCGCTCGGATTCGTCATCGCGATGGGTGGCGGCGCGCTGGCGTCCGAGGTCGGCCTGGCTCCGGTGGCGTTCGTGGTCGCCGGGGTCGCCATCGGGCTCATCGTGATCATCGTGGGATACCACATGCCCGCCCGCACCGTGGCCGGAGCACGAACTCTCGAGAAGGTGCTGGGCTTCGCCGAGTTTCTCGAGCGGGTGGACAAGGAGCGGTTCGAGACCGTGGTGAAGACGCCGGAGATGTTCGAGCGGTACCTTCCTTACGCCATGGCCTTCGGGGTGGAGAAGAAGTGGGCGGCCGCATTCAGGGACATCTATGTGGAGCCCCCCACCTGGTACGCCGGGAGCAGCATGCAGGGATTTAACGCGAGCCTGTTCTCCACCCGGCTCTCGGCCATGTCCACCCAGGCCGGCAGCACGATGAGCTCCTCCCCCCGCAGCTCGAGCGGATCGGGATTCAGCGGCGGGTCGTCGGGCGGTGGGGGCGGCGGGGGCGGGGGCGGTGGGTTTTAGGCTCTGCACGCCCGGGGGTACATTGCTCGACCGGCACGCGAGGCAGCCCATGGCGAGACCCTCCCCGACAATCCGCGAGGTGCTGCATTCGGCCGACCCCGCGGTGGCGAAGGGGCACGGCCTGGTCTGGCGCACCTTTCACAAGTCGGAATCGGTGGGCCGGGGTGAGTGGCTCAACTCGCTTCGGGAGCGGGAAGCGGGGCTGTGGACCGACCTCCGCTGGCATCTGGTCGTGGCCGAGCTGGCCGGCGCGGTGATCGGGGTGGCGACCGGAACCTATCTCGGCAACATCAACACCGGCGTCATCGGGTATCTCGCGGTCTCCCGCGCCGCCCGGGGTTCCGGCGTAGGGCCCCGGCTCCGGGCGCGGCTGCGCACCCTGTTCCGCCGGGATGCGCTGGAGCTGGCCGGTGAGCCGCTCCGGGCCATCATCGGAGAAATCCGGCCCGACAACCCCTGGCTCCAGACCCTGATCCGCCGGGACCACGTGCTGCCGCTCGATTTCGGCTACCTCCAGCCCCGGCTTCGTCCCGGCGCACGGTCGGTCCCCCTCGTCATGTACTACGAAGCGATCGACCGGGTCGTCCACCGCCTGCCGGCCGGCCTGATCCGGAAGCTGCTCTACACGCTCTGGCGGCGGATCTACCGGATCGCGCAGCCGCTCTCCCATGCCGCGTTCCGGAAGATGCTCGCGGACCTCGAGGGCCGGCGCTACATCGGCGCACTCCGCCCGGAACAGATTGCCGTCCGGGCCTGAGCCCTCGGGCATCGCTGTCGACCACCACCGTCGGAGGCACCAATGCGCGAGCAATTCGACCTGATTCTCGATTCGCTGCAGAGCTCCTGGTTTCAGATCGCGGCCTACCTCCCGCGGGTGCTCACCGCCATCGTCCTGCTCATCCTGGGCTGGCTCATCGCCCGGACGGTCCAGCGGGTGGTGGTGCGGCTGCTGCGGCTCGCCCGGCTCGAAGCGGCCGCGGAGCAGACCGGGGTGGACGATTTCCTGGTGCGGGGAGGGGTGCGCTTCACGGTGGTGACCCTGATCGGGGAGGTCCTCTACTGGGGGCTGCTCCTCATCTTCGCCATCGCGGTGTTCAATCTCATCGGCCTCACCATGAGCCCGGAGTCGGTCGCCCGCCTGAGGAGTTACGTCCCCAATGTCATGGCCGCCCTGGTGGTGCTGGTCTTCGGCTCGCTGGGCGCCCGGCTGATCCGGGGACTGGTGGTCGCCTATCTCGGCAACGTGGGAGTGAAGGGGAGTGACCGGATCGGGTTCCTGGTGCAGGTCGCGCTGGTAGCCTTCGTGGTGCTCCTCGCGCTCGAACAACTGCGAATCGACGTCAATCTGCTGGTCTCCGCCTTTCAGCTCGCCTTCGGCGGGATCTGCCTGGCCCTCGCCATCGCCTTCGGACTGGGCGGCCGCAACTGGGCCGAGTCCATCCTGGAACGGACCTGGTCCAAGCGATGATCGTTGACTGTCACGTCCACCTCAACAACTACGAGAACGACACCGCCCCCTCCCTGGCCCGGTGTCTCGACGACCTCAAGCGGACCATGCGCCGGAACCGGGTCGACATCGCCCTGGTGCTGTCCTCCTACAAAGTGACGCCGGGGCGTCCCTCCACCCGCGCGCTGGTGGATGCCCTCAGGGATGTTCCCTACCTCTACGTGGTCGCGGGTCTGGACTATTTCAGCTTCGAGCCGGATCAGCTGGTCGAGCTCCGGGACTATGTGCAGGCGGGGAAGGTGCGGGGGCTCAAACTCTATCCGGGGTACCAGCCCTTCTATCCCAACGACCCCAAGTGGATCCCGGCCTACGAATTCGCCGCCGAGCAGAAGATCCCGGTCATGATCCACACCGGCGATACCTACACCCCGAAGGGCAAGCTCAAGTATGCCCATCCCCTGCACGTCGATGAGGCCGCGGTGGACTTTCCCGACGTGCAGTTCGTGATCTGTCACATCGGGAACCCGTGGATCCGGGACTGCATGGAAGTGGTGTACAAGAACGCCAACGTATATGCCGACATCTCCGGCCTCACCCTGGGCGCGTTCGAGGACCGGTTCGAGGTCTACGTGCGGAAGCAGGTCCAGGAGATGCTGCTCTACGGGGTGGAGCCGCACCACGTGCTGTTCGGAACCGACTGGCCGATCTCGTCGATGGAATCCTACCTGGAATTCATGGACGAGCTGGCCATTCCCGAGCGGGACAAGCGGAAGATTTTTGCGGACAACGCCATCGCGCTCTTCAAGCTGGATCCCCGCACCAGCCCCTTCGGCGCCGGCGGCCGCCGCTGAGCCCGGCCTAGAGGGACTCCGGCGGCATCAGGTATCCGGTCCGGGCCAGTCGCCAGGCCAGCAGTCCGTGCAGGGTGCCAACACCCCACCAGAGCAGTGCCACCCACCAGAATGAATGGATCCGGGAGAGCAGCCCGGTCGCCATGCCCGCCAGCGCTCCCGCCAGCGAGGACAGCGGCAGAAAGACGAACCCGCCGGGCAGCGGTGGCCTCGGCGCGGGAGGCCGAACTCCTCGGCGCCAACTCAGCAGCCGGGGAATCACACTGAGCAGCGCGAGTCCGAACCACAACTGCATCCCGATCGCGAAGGCGACCGGGAGCGCGAAGAATCCCACCACCTCGGCCGGCCACGAGCCGGGCGCCAGGCCCCGGGACAGGATGCCACCGAGCGCCCCGGCACCCAGAAAGAGCGCCAGATAGGACAGGACCACGAGCACGGTGGGCCGGGTGGGCATTCCCGGTACCGTACTCCGGGCCGGGAGCCGATGCAACCGGGTGCAGCATTGACAGCCCTTCGCTGAATTACTACTGTATCGGTACAGTAATACACTTGCCCGGAGCGGGATGTTCAACGACCTGGATCCCAAGAGCGCGGTGCCGCTGTACGAGCAGATCGCCGTCCGGCTCAAGGCGGCGGTGGCCACCGGGGAGCTGCGTCCCACCGACGCGCTGCCTTCGGTGCGCCAGCTGGCCGGCCGGCTCCGGATCAACCCGGCGACGGTGGTGCAGGCCTATCGCTCGCTCGAGTCCGACGGGTTTGTGGAGATCCGGCAGGGCGCCGGCACCTATGTGCGCGCCATGGAAAGCGAGGTCCGGGCCCGGGAGCGCCAGGCCCAGGCCCGCCGGCTGGTCCGGCAGCTGCTGGCCGACTCGGCCCGGCTGGGGCTCTCCCGCCAGGAACTCAAGGACGCGATGAAGCACCAAATGGAGGGAAACGCGTGAGCACCGCCGTCGAAACCAGGGGCCTGCGCTACGCGGCCAGCCGGGACTTCGCCATCGAGGATCTGACCCTCAAGGTCCCCACCGGCGCGCTCTACGGATTCCTCGGCCCCAACGGGTGCGGCAAGACCACCACCATCCGGCTCCTCCTGGGCCTGCTCCGGCCCGACGCGGGGATGGTTCGCCTGCTGGGGCACGACCTGCCCGCCGGATTGCCCCAGGCGCTGGCCGGGACCGGCGTCGTGCCCGACCGCCCCCACCTGCACCGCTATCTCACCGTGGCGGACGCGCTCGATTTTCACGGCGCCTTCTACCCCCGGTGGGACGGAAAGTGGGCCCGGGAGCTGACCGGCGAATTCCTGCTGCTGCCGGACCAGAAGATCGCCGGGCTCTCCAAGGGAGAAACCGCCAAGCTGATGCTGCTGCTGGCCCTCTGCCAGATGCCGGAGCTGCTGATACTGGACGAGCCGATGGACGGGCTCGACCCGGTGGTGCGGCGGGACGTGCTCACCGCGCTGCTGGACTATGTGTCCCAGCGGGGCGCCACGGTGTTCGTGTCGAGCCATCTGGTGCACGAGCTGGAGCGCTTCTGCGACTGGGTCGGGGTCATGGACCGGGGCCGGCTGGTAGTGGAGCTCCCCATGGAGGAGTTTCGCAACGGCAACAAGCGGATCCGGGTGACCGGCAGTCCGGCCGGGCCTCCGCCCGATCCGCCCTTCACCCTGCTGGCCCGGGAAACCGGCGCCGGGGCTTTGGAGACCTGGGTGGTGCGGGGCTGGCAGCCCGAGATGAGCGGGTGGTTCGAACGGAGTGGTCTCGCGGTGCGGGACGTGGCCGATCTGGATCTCGAGGATGGATTCGTGGAGCTGCTGCGCGCCTTCCGGGCGCGGAGCGCGTGAGGAGACCGCTATGCTGAAGGCGATGATCCGGCTGCAATGGAAGGGCTGCTGGCACCTGGTGGTGGCGCTGGCGGTCGCGGCCCTGGCGCTCCCGATCGTCTCGGTCCGCACCGGCTGGCGTGGCTCGGGAGAGCAGCTCCCCCGCTTCCTGATCGAGCTCCAGCTCTGGGGGCTCTTCTACCCCGCGCTCGCGGCGCTCACCGCGGTGATCCTGGCGGCGGCGATCTGGGCCTCGGACCGGCGGGGACACCACATCTATGCGCTGCTGCTGCCGATTCCGCGCTGGCGCTACGTCCTGCTGCGGTATTTCGCGGGGCTGGTGCTGTTGCTGCCGGTGGTCCTGGCCCTCTGGCTCGGCGCCGTCATCGCCACTGCGTCGCTCGACCCGCCCCCCGGGCTGCGGCAGTTCCCCCACGCTCTCGCCGCGAAGTTCGGTCTCGCGCTGCTGCTGCTCTTCGGCCTCGCCTTCGCGGTCGCCGCGGCCTCCCGGCGCGCGATCGGCATCGGCATGAAGCTGGTCGGGCTCTTCATCGCCGTGCACATCGCGGTCATTCTGCTCTCGCCCAAAACCAATCTCATCTGGACCGTGGTGACGGCATTGTCCACCTGGCCGGGCCCTTTCGCGCCGCTCGGGGGACGCTGGATGCTGATCGATGTCTAGGCTTGGGGTCGGGGTTCTGTTCCTGGCACTTGCCGGACCCCTGGCAGCACAGGATGCCGCTGCCTGGCGGGACTCCGCCTACCGGTTGTCCGCGGAGAGACAGCGAGTGTGGGATTCCCTCAAGCAGGATGATGCCGAAATCGAGGAAATCGCCCGCCGCTCGGGGCTCGT
Source organism: Gemmatimonadales bacterium (assembly GCA_035249765.1). Taxonomy (GTDB): domain Bacteria; phylum Gemmatimonadota; class Gemmatimonadetes; order Gemmatimonadales; family GWC2-71-9; genus JABFSM01. The sequence continues at coordinate 6,544 of DATFGC010000530.1, forward strand.
GGTCTCGGCCTCCAGCGAGTACCGGGCTTTCGCCGAGGAGGTCCTGGACCGGTTCGATGCCGCGCGGCGGCGCTGGTTCGGCGCTGCCCTCCCCGGTCCGGCCGGGTTCCGCATCACGCTCCGTCAGGGAGAGTCCTGGTCCTTCGGGCGGCAGACCAGCCGCCCCCAGTCCCTGAGCATTGCCGGAGTGCCGGATACCGGCGACGTCCGCCTGGCGCCCTTCGTACCTGATGCGAACCTCGGGAGCCCGGAGAAGGCGGCCCAACGGTTTCTCGGGGAGTACGGAACCCTGATGATGTCGTCAGCGCCGGCGGCCATTCGGAGATGGCTGCGGGCCGGATTGCTGCTTGACATGGGCGAAGACTCCCGACGGGAACGCGCCATGTACTCGCTGGTCACCGGGGTGGGCAAGGCGCAGCGGGCCTGCGTACAGGGCGATGCGACGGGTTGTGCCCACGCTCTGGGTATCCGGCGCTCGGGCGATCCCGACGCGGGCGGTGAGTACTACCCCCTGGTCCGCGCGGACATGCTGCTCGCCGCGCTGGAGCAGGGCGGCCAGGGTGCCTGGACCAGGCTCATGGCGGCTGGCGGCGCCGTCGAGGAGGGCCTCGCCGCAGCCGCCGGCACGCCGGCGGATTCGATGCTGGTGCGCTGGCGCGACGGATTGCTGGCACTGCAGCCCGACCGGGGACCGCTCTCTCTCTCCGCCGCGGGACTCATCCTGGGGTGGAGTGCGCTGATCCTGGCCGCAGGACTGGCGATCGCGCGATGGGTGTGATGCTTCGGTGGCTCGCCGCGGCCGCTCTGGTGCTTGGGGCGCTCTACGTCACCCTGTTCCGGGCCGCGCCGCCGGTGCCGGAGTCCGCCTCCGGTCCCGAATTCACCCGGATCGCCGATCTCATGAGCCGGCAGCGGCGGGCCATGATCCTCTGGTCGGCGCTGGCCGCCCGCGATTCGGCGCTGGCCCGACTCGCCGTCTCGGCCGTTCCGCCCGGCGAGCCAAGAATCCTCGCGACCGGATTCGGGAGCGAAGTGGTCTCGAAGGAAGCGGAGGCCCAGGTGCGCCGGCGCTGGCGCGCGGTCGGCGCGGCAGATTCCTCGGTCCGCACGTTGGTGCTGCTCTACAATGGCGCAGAGTTCGACACCCTGCGGTCGCAGGTGTTCCCCTACTCCGGCGCCCTGCTCCCGGCGAATGACTCCGGGACCTGCGTTGCCATGACCTCCGGAATCCTCAAGGACGGCCGGGAGATCGATATCCGCCAGAGCCAGCTCGACCTCGCCCTGGCGCCCTGTCTGCTGCGCGCCGCGTTCGGCGTTCCGGGGCGACCGATGCGGGAGTGGCTGGAGCGTACCGGCCATGCGGCGGCCCGCTCCAACGCCTGGCTCGACCGGCCCCGGAGTATTCTCGATGGCCGCGGCCAGCTTCCCTGGGAGCCGATGTACGATGAGACCTGGAGCGGCCTCTACGCCGGCGGCGGCACCTCGCTGATCCGGAGACTCGCGACGGTCGAGCTCATCATGATGCTGGCGCCGCCCTATCTCATGGGTGGACCGGCGCTGCGGTGCCTCGCGGGGAATACCGCCGAGTGTTCCCGAACCGTGCTGGATTCCACATCACCCCGGTGGGAAGCGCTTCCCGGGGATCTCACCGGTTTCCAATCCTGGAGCCGGCGGGCTCGGCCCGACGCGCTGGTGTCGGTACATCCGGTCGGCGACTGGTTCCTCTCCGATATCATCCGGCAGGAAGGGCGGGACCGGTTCGCCCGATTCTGGCGCTCGGAGCAGCCGCTCGAGGCGTCGTTCCGGGAAGCGTTCGGCCGGGAGCTGGGTGAGTGGACCCGCGACTGGGGCATCCGGCAGCGGCTGGGGAGCTGGGAAGAACGCTATTCCCGGAAGTCGGTCGTTCTCGGGGCCAACCTGGCCCCTTCCTGGCCGTTGCTCGCCCTGGGGTGGACCGCCGCGGCCTTGCTGCTCGCGGCCTGGACCGCCCGCCGAAGGCAGGTAACAGCGTGATGAGGTGCGCCCCGCTGCTCGCAATATTGGCGATGGCGTGCTCATCCCCTGCGTCAACGCGCCCAGTGCCGCTATGGACATTCCACGCGACTCCCCTGCTGACTATCGGGGCTTCCGAGTCCGATCCCGGTCACGAGCTGGCTGGTGTGACCGGCGCCCTCCGCGTGGCCGGCGGAATCATCGTCGCCAACAGCGGCTCCAATGAGCTCCGGCGGTACGATTCAGCGGGGCGGTACCTGGGGGCCTCAGGGCGCAAGGGTCAGGGTCCAGGCGATTTCGGGGCAGTCATCAGTCTGTTCCCGGCGCCGGGCGACTCTTTGTACGTGTTTGACGCGGTGAATCTCCGCTGGACGATGCACGACAGGAACGGCCAGTATACGCGGGTGCTCCCCGGCGGCGCCGAAGCCCTGCCCAAGCCCGTCTGGCTATACCATGGCATGGTCGTCGAGACCCCGGCCCCCGGCGGAGTTCCACAATGGGCGCTCGCCGCGCTCGACAGTCTCCCGGAGCCTTCCTCCGCCGCCCCGATCCGGCGGGCCCGGTTCGACGATCTCGGGTTCCTCTGGGTAAGCGATTCGGTCATTCCCAACAAATGGATGGTGCTGGCGGAATCCGCCACACCGGTGGCCAGAGTCGAGCTTCCCGCCGGAGTGGAACTCTTCGAAGCCGGCTCCAACTTTCTCATCGGACTGGAGCGCGACTCGCTGGACCGGGAGCTCGTGCGGATGTATCACCTGGGCCGCCCTGAGACGCTGGCTCAGCCGGCTCGGGAGCCCGTGGCGGTCATCCCTCGCGAAGATAATCCGGCGGCAAGGGGAATGATCGCCGATTTCCGGAACGTCATGACCGCGCAGGAAGCATTCTATTCGGAGCACGGGCGTTACAGCGCCCACGGCGACAGTCTGGGCTACAGTCCGGCCTCCGGTGCCAAAGTGATTATCCTCCACGGGAACTCGCGAAGGTGGGCGGCCGTGCTCTATGATCGGAAGAGCCGGACGACGTGCGCCGTCTCGGTCGGGTTTCCGGCGCCCGGGGGATGGATTGACGGCTTTCCCTTCTGCGGGAGATAGCATGCACTAATCACGAACTCGGACCTTCACTGCGCGGGAATGCATGGACTGGATCACCGACCCGCAAGCCTGGATCGCCTTCGCGACCCTCACGGTGCTGGAAATCGTCCTCGGCATCGACAACATCGTCTTCATCTCGATCCTCTCCAGCAGGCTTCCCAAGGCCCAGCAGCCCCGGGCCCGGGCCCTCGGGCTCGCGCTGGCGATGCTCAGCCGTATTGCCCTGCTGTTCTCGCTGAGCTGGATCACCCGCCTCACCGCCCCGCTCTTTACGGTGTTGAGCGAGGAGATCTCCGGCCGGGACCTGGTGCTCATCTTCGGCGGCCTGTTTCTTCTGGCCAAGAGCACCCACGAGATCCACGCCCGGCTGGAAGGCGAATCCGGCGGCGGGAAGCCGAGGGTGGCGCCCACACTGCGAAGCGTACTGATTCAGATCATGCTCCTGGACATCGTCTTCTCTCTGGACTCCGTCATCACCGCGGTGGGGATGGTGGACCAGCTCGCCATCATGGTGGCCGCGGTCATGGTCGCGGTCGGTTTCATGATGCTCTTTGCCACGCCGCTCAGCGATTTCGTGGACCGCCATCCGACGGTGAAGATCCTGGCGCTCAGCTTCCTGCTGCTCATCGGCATGGCGCTGGTGGCCGAGGGCCTGGACCAGCACATCCCCAAAGGCTACATCTACTTCGCGATGGCCTTCTCGGTCGGGGTGGAGATCCTGAACCTGAAGGCGCGCCGCGCCTCGGAGGCCGCCGTCAAGCTGCGACAACCTTATGAGCCGGAGGCGGGAATGGAGGGATAGGCGGGGTGTCACGTTCCCTGATCGCCGTGCTGCTCGGGCTGGGCGCCTGCAGCAACGATTACGCGACCGGCTCCGAGCTGTGGGTCGCGGACCTGCCCAGCGACCAGGTGCTGCTGATGACCCTGGTGCGTGATGGTGACGAGCTCAACGGGGAGGGGTTCCTGAGCTACCTCAACTCTCCCGCCGTCGAGCCGCTCACCCTGACGGGAACCCGGGTGGCCGATACCGTCGACATCACCTTTCTGCGCGGCGACGCCGATCCGTTCCGGTTTGTCGGCTGGTATCTTGCAAGAGGGACTCTGGACGGAACGCTCAACGGCGGGGAGTTCGTTAATCGATCTATTTCCTTCCGGCGCCGCTGACGGCCCGGAAGCTGAGGGAAGGACTGGGGCGGCAGGCTTCGAGCGGAGGCGGAGCGCCAGGGACGCCGACGAAGAGGCCGGGACCCATTGGGACCGGGCCTCAGCCTGGCGGTTTCGAACTGGGGCGGTTGGGGTCGAACCAACAACCTCCCGGTTAACAGCCGGGCGCTCTGCCAGTTGAGCTACACCCCACCACTGCATTTACCGCCGCAAAGATAACCGGCCCAGCGCCTCCACCAATCGCTCCCGGTCGGCCGCATCGTTGTACCGGTGCGGCGTGATCCGGAGCGAGGGACCCCGAACGCTCACGAAGATTCCCTCGGCGGCGAGCCGCCCGCCCAGTCCCGCGGGAATGCCCTCCGGATGGCGGAGCCCGAGGTAATGCCCCGCCCGGCGATCCGATGCCACCGCCTGGAACCCGAGCGGCTCCACCGCCCGCACGATGGCCGAGCAATACTCCGCCAGCTCCCGCTGAATAACCGGAACGGTCCAGGCCTGGATCTGCCGCAGCGCCTCGCTCACCATCGGCATCAGGGCAAAGTTCGAGGGCTCCCCCATGTCATACCGGCGCGCCCCGGCCCGGAATCCCTCCCGGTAGTCGACCAGCCGGGAGAAATCCTCCGAGCCTTCCCGGGACATCCAGTTGTATTCCAGCGGGCGGCCCTCCTGCCACCGGGGCGCGGCATAGAGAAACCCGGTGCTGTAGGGGCCCAGCAGCCACTTGTAGCATGCCACCACCAGGAAGTCGGGCCGGACCCGCGCCAGGTCGAGCGGCAGCGCGCCGAGCGACTGGGTGACGTCGAGCACCAGCGCCGCATCCACCGCGTCGAGTGCGTCCCGGATCCGGACCAGATCGAGCAGGCCGCCATCGGTCCAGTGGCAGTTGGGCAGCGCCGCCGCCGCGGTCCGCTGGTCGATCGCCTCCAGCACCACCCGGGTCCAGTCGTCATCGCCGGGACGAGGCAGCCGCACCGCCTCGGCCCCGGCGGCGCGGGCCCGCTCCTGCCAGGCATAGAAGGTCGATGGAAACTCCTCGTCCAGCAGCAGCACCCGCTGGCCGGGCCGCAGCGGGATATTGAGCGCGGCGAGCGCCATCCCGTAGCTGGCGGAGGGAATCAGGGCGATGTGATCGGCCGGCGCCCCGAGGAGCCCGCCAAACAGCGCCCGCGGCGTTTCCACCGATTCGAAAAAGTCCGGAGGCGCGATCAGCCAGGGACGTCCCTTCCGGTCGACCGCTGTCCGTCCCGCCTCCCGAACTGCCAGCGAGAGGGGAGACATGTAGCCGCAATTGAGATAGGTGATGTCGGCCGGGATGTCGAACAATTCCCGGATCGGCAGGCTGGCGGGCATGCGCGGAAATCTAGCGCCGCCTTGACCCGCCCCCGCCGGATGGGTAGCGTGAGCCTCACCGTGCGCATCTACGCTCTGGTCCCCGCCGCCGGCCGCAGCGAACGCTTCGGCAGCGCAAAGCTCCTCGCCAAGTGGCACGATCGCGAGCTGCTCGGCCATGTTCTGCTCAAGCTGAGCGGAGCCCGGGCGGCCGGGCTGCTCGCCGGGATGGTGGTGGTGCATCGCCCCGATGACGACGCGGTGCGCGACCTGGCGCTGCAGTATCGCGGCTACCCGGTCGCGGTGCGCGATCCTATGGGGGAGCTTTCGCTCACGCTCCGCACCGGCATCGAGGCCATCGAGCAGCGCGGCCCGGCCCGGCAGCGGGAGGCGCTCCTGATCTGTCACGGCGATCAGCCGTTGCTCCGGCTCGACGTGATTCACGCCCTGGCTGATGCCTGGGCCCATGGCGGTGCGATCGCCGCGCGGCCGACCTACCGGGACACCCCCGGCGAGCCGGGCTTGCCGATGCTGGTCGACCGCGGCCTCTGGCGGCTCGCCTCGGAAATGCGGGGCGAGAGCGGGTTTGGGCCGGTGCTCGAGAGCCACCGGATCACGGTACGAACCATCCAGGTCGGCGGCAGCAACCCCGACGTGGATACCCCGGAAGATCTCGCCCGTCTGGAAGACACTCCCACCGCCGCGGCCGGCTGATGCGCGGATTGCTCGAGGAATACGACGCGCTGGCCCGGACCGGCCCGGTCGGACGGGCGGTGGTCATCCAGGTCTGGGGCTCGGCGCCCCGCCCCGAGGGCGCATCCCTGCTGGCCACGCCCGAGGGCCGGATCGCGGGCTCGGTATCGGGTGGCTGCGTCGAGTCGGCGGCCGCCGAGGAAATCCAGGCCGTCATCGCGAGCGGGGTTCCCCGGCGGATCGGCTGGGGCGTGACCCACGAACGGGCCTGGGAAATGGGCCTCTCCTGCGGCGGGCAGATCGAAGTGTTCGTGGAGCCGTCGGTCTCGCCCGAGGTGCTGGAAGCGGCCCGCCGGCATTCCGGCTCGGTGGTGGCCACCGTGATCGGGGGCGCGGCGCCGCTGGGCTCAGGCCTGGTGGTGGATGAAGCCGGCTCCCGCCGCCGGCGCGGCGCGTTCCCGGATCCGCTCGAGGACCCGGTCGCCCACGCCGCCCTCGAGGCGCTGGAAGGCCTGGTCAGCCGGGTGGTCACGCTGGAGAGCGACTCGGGCCCGGTGGACGTGTTTCTGGAAGCGTTCCCGCGCCGGCCGACGCTGCTCATCTTCGGCGGGGTGCACATCGCCATGGCGCTCACCCGGATCGCCCGGCCGCTGGGATTCCGGACCGTGGTGGCCGATGGCCGGGAGGGGTTCCTGACCCGGGAGCGCTTCCCCGATGCCGACGAGCTGATGCTCGGCTGGCCCGACGCGGTCTTCCAGCGGGTGGGACTCGATGCGGCCACCTGCGTCTGCCTGCTCACCCACGATCCAAAGTTCGACGAGCCCGCCATTCACCTGGCCCTGCGCTCTCCCGCGTGTTATGTGGGCGCCATCGGCTCCCGGAAGACCCAGAAGCTGCGCCGGGAGCAGCTCGCCGCCGCGGGATTCTCGGAGTCCGACATCGCCCGCCTGAAGGGACCCATCGGACTCGACCTGGGGGGACGGTCGCCGGAGGAGATCGCGCTCGCGATTCTCGCCGAAATCACCGCGGTGCGTCACGGCCGCCAGCCCCCCCCTCTTTCGCAAATTACCGGATCGCGCTAGCGTATACTCGGGCGTTCCTCACGCCCGACCTCCTGACCGGGCGCCTACGCCGCCCGGCCGCCGCGGAGGCAAAGGGGATCGCTGTCCTCGAGGGGATGGCCTGGTCTGGTCCGCTCACTTCTCGATCGCCGGGAAGCGGGGCGCGTAGGGTCCGCTTTCCGGTCCGAGAAGGAGAGAGGACAGTGACCGAGCACAAGCACCTCAAGCAGCTGGTCCGGGCCCGCATGGGTAAGACCGGCGAGAGCTATACTACCGCGCGGCGCCAGATCATCCATCAGGTCGCGCAGCCGTCCGACTCCAGCCGGACTCCCCATCATTTTCCCGGCAGCATCCCCGCCGCCGCGGCCCTGCGCGCCCTCCTGTCGCAGGCCGGCATCCGTAACCCGCGCACCGGCGCCCCGCTGAGCGAGGCGATGGTCTTCGGCATCGCGGGCGGCATCGGCGCGGGAGTGTTCGCCTTCCACTACGCCAAGGAAGATTTCTCCTCGTTCTTCATCGCCGGACGGCACCTCTGGCAGGACGACCTGGCGTGGACCCGGGAGGCGCTCGGGCGCTTCGGGCTCGCCCCGGTGGTGAAGGAGTCCGCCGGCGTGAAGCCGGGCGAGCGTCAGCTCCGTGCGCTGCTCGAGGGCGGCCGCCCGGTCATGGCCTGGCTCGACGCGGCGGGCCTCCCCCATCGTGCGATGCCGGCCAGGTTCAGCGGCGGCGCCTATCACGTGGTGGCGATCCACGGGGTGGACGATGCCGCCGGCACCGCGCTGGTGGGCGACCTGGCCGACGACCCGGTGCCGGTGCCGCTGGCCGACCTGGCCCGGGCCAGGGGACGGATCAAGAAATTCAAGAACCGTATCCTGGCGGTGGATCGCGCTCCCGCTTCGCCGGATCTCGCGCCCCTGGTCCGGAGCGGCATCCGGGCCTGCATCGACGCGCTGACCACCTGCAAGATGAAGAATTTCCGCCTCGATGCCTTCGCCAACTGGGCCCGGCAGCTCGACGGGAGCAAGTCGGCGGACTCCTGGGAGACGATGTTCCCGCCCGGTCACCGGCTTTATCAGGGACTGTGGTCCATTACCGAATACATCGAGTACTACGGCCCCGGCGGCGGCCTGACCCGCCCCATGTTCGCCGAATTCCTGGAGGAGGCCGGCACCGCGCTGTTCGATCGGGCCCTGACGGCCGCGGCTGCGAAATACGCCGAGCTGGGGCGGGCCTGGTCCGCGCTGGCCGAGGCGGCGCTGCCGGCCCGGGTGCCGGAGCTTGCGGAAACGCGGGCACTGCTCGCCCGCCGCTCCGAGCACCGCGCCGAAGGCGCCGGCGGGACCGAGGACGTGGCCGCCTGCTGGAAGGCGCTGGAGGAACAGGCGGCCCGTCTCCGGCGGAAATTCCCGCTCGATGCCGCGGCGAGCACCGCCCTGCGCCGCGACCTCAAGCAGCGGGTCCTCGCCCTGCACGCCGGAGAAGTCGAGGCGCTCGACACGCTGAGGCGCTGGCTCTGAGTCTCAGGGGAGCGTGGACGCCTTCAGGCGTTCACGCTCCCGCTCGACGTACCACTCTGCCTCCCGCAGCAATCCCTGGGCGTCGAACAGGATCCCGTCCTTGATGGTCCAGGCGACCCCGCCGTGCTTCCACTGCTCCGCCCGGGGGACCAGCCCCGCGACCCCGTAGCCCCGGCCGTACAACACCTTGAAGTTGTCGATCGGATTGCCGTTGACGACGGCGAGGTCGGCCCGGCAGCCCACCCGGATGCCGCAGTGCTGCTCCAGGCCCAGGGCCCGGTAGGCGTTGGTGGTCGCCACCTTGATGACGTCGAGGGGATGGATGCCCGACTCCTGGAGCAGCTCCAGCTCCCGCACCAGGGCGACGCCGCCGATGCCGCCTTCGTCGCTGCCGGCGGTCAGCAGGCCGCCCCGCTCGTGAAAGGTCTTCACCCACTTCATCCAGATCTGGAAGTTTCGCTTCCAGTTGATCTCGTCCGATGTTTTCCATTCCCGCTTGAAGGCGCCGTGGACGGTGGTGTCGGGCCCGGCGGCGACTTCGGAGGGATGCATCAAGGTCGCCTTGACCGGCAGCCCGACGTTCCGCCAGACGTCCCGGTTGTCCTCGTACACCACCATGGTCGGATTCCAGTTGGTGCCGTTGGCGATCATCTTGTCGATCACCGCCGAGAGCCGTTCGGGCTGCTTGTCGGCTTCCGACCAGAGCAGGCCGGCGTATCGAAAGCGGTCCAGCTCGTCCCAGTAGTTGTAGTCGGTGGGAAAGCTCTGCGACCCGGTGAGGGCGGCGTCGGGAATGCCGTACCAGTGCTCGATGCTCCTGACCCCGGCATCGGAGGCGACCGCGGCATCGGTTTCGGAGACCTTGAGGTCGGTCATGGTGAACATGCCGAGCTTGGCGGCCTCGTCCGCGATCGCCCGCAGGACATCGGGATAATGCCCCGGGCTCTTGGAGACCTTGACGCAGTCAGCGCCCAGCGCCTTGAACTCGCGGACCATGGCCCGCGCCTTGTCGGGCGTGTTCCCCACATCCCAGCGCCGGAGCGGCAGCGGCCACCGCTGGCACAGCACCAGGCGCGGGGCCACCAGCTGATTGGCCCCGGCCCGCCGGCGGTGGTCGGTGAGCACGGTGAGACCGGCGCCGGATCCGGCGTCCCGCACCGTCGTCACCCCGTGCCCCAGGTAAAGACGGTAAGCCAGGTCGAGACCGCGGGGCCCGAAGTCGCTCCGGAGCGGCGGAAGGTGGGCATGCATCTCCACCAGTCCCGGGATCACGTACTGTCCCGCCGCATCGATGATCTTGTCGCCGGTGGGCCGACGGAATGCGGGACCGTAACCCGCCGCATTTACCGGATCCATGAGGACCACGTCCACGATGGTGTTCCCCTCGATCACGATGTCCACCGGGCCTTCCGGCGGCATGGCGCGGTTGCTGCCCGGCGTTCCCCGTCCCGAAATGAAGGTGGCGTTGCGAATGACCAGGCGGCGGTAGGACTCCCCCGCGATCGTCCCCAGCGGCAGCGGTCCGGGTCCGTTGTTGGGGACGGCGAAGGACTCGGCGGCCTGCCCGACGACGGACGACGAGCCGGGACCGGCGAGAAGGGCGGCAGTGGCGGCCGCGACGCATACCCGGGTGAGCATGGATGTGCTCCGGTGGTGGAATGACGGAAGCGAGCTCAAGTATATCGCGTTCCCGGACCGGGCGGCGGAGTGCCGTGCATGGCGTTCCGGCGGCCGTCGTCCCATGGGACGGATGGGTATGCACGAGGCGCTCGGGGACGTTTCGAACCTGGAGGCGATATGGAAAGCCGGTTCAAGCTGTTTGGACACTCCGTCCATCAGATGCTGATTGTGTTTCCGCTGGGACTCCTCGCCACCGCAGCGGTCTTCGACATCCTCCATCTCCTGACCGGGAACCCGGCGCTGGCGACCGTGTCCTGGTACATCATCGCGGCAGGCGTGGTCGGCGGCCTGCTGGCCGCCCCGCCGGGGCTGGTGGACTGGCTGGCCATTCCCGCCGGCACCCGCGCCAAGGCCATCGGTGCGCTGCACGGCCTCGGGAATGTGGTGGTGCTGCTCCTCTTCGCCGCGAGCTGGCTGATCCGGCGCGGCCTGCCGGAAGCGCCGACCACGACGGCCCTGATCCTCTCCTTTGCCGGGGTGGCGATTGCCACGATGACGGGGTGGCTGGGAGGCGAGCTGGTCAGCCGGCTCGGCGTCGGCGTGGACGACGGCGCCGACCTGAACGCACCGAGCTCGTTGTCGGGTGCGGCACGGCGGCCGCTGGCGTAGCTAGGGAGCCGCCAGCCGCCTTACGGCGGTCAGGAACTTCCGTTGCGCCGCGGGGTTCTTGACCGCGACGAAGATGGTGTCGTCGCCCGAGATGTTGCCCAGGATATCGGGCCAGGCCAGCCGGTCCAGCGCGGCGCCGACCCGGTTCGCTTCCCCCGGCGGAGTGTGCAGCACGATCAGCGCGTCGCCGGCGGGTTCGATGGTGAGTACCCCCTCGGCGATCCGCTGCTCGTCGGGATCCTGCCGGGGCCGCTGAGCCAGGGCGGCCCGGTGGTAAGCTCCATCGACCTTGACCAGGTGCAGCGCGGCGATGTCCCGGCTCACCGAGGACTGGGTGACGTCCCACCCCTCCCGGGCCAGCGCATCCGCCAGCTCGTCCTGGGTGTGGATCGCGTGGGTCGAAATGATCTCCAGGATCTTGAGATGGCGCTGCCGCCGGTCTCCGGTCATCATCGTCCGCGCCCCACCAGCCGGTCCATGGCGGCATGGAATCGCTTGATCTCCCCGGCACTCCAGCGCTGAGCCCGCTCGAACCGCCGCCAGGCGTGCGGTAATCCCAGCTTTCCGAGGCTTCCGGTCGAGCTCCTGCGGGCCCGCAGCCGGGCCGGCGCCGGCGGGGGAAAGT
>DATFGC010000531.1:0-2043 GCA_035249765.1 Gemmatimonadales bacterium
GGCCGCCGCGGCCGCGAGGTCATCCTCGTCACCATTGCCGATCGCGCTCGCGCGGCGATGAACATGCCGTTCCCCTGAGCGGCGGAGGCGATCGCGTGGAAGCGGCGGCGCCGCGCTTCGGTCTCGGAGAGCCCCTGGCGGACGGCCTCCTCGATCTCGAGGAAGGTGTTGACGGTGTCCGCGTTGATGATGATCAGATTGCCGACGTCGGCGGCCTGCTCGACGCGCTCCGCCGTTCGGGCAACTCGAATGACCCAGCCCCCCGCCCGTTCCACCCGTTCGAGCGCGCCCACCAGGCGGATTCCGGTCGCAAAGGCGGAGACGATGTTGAGGACATCGCCGACGGCCGAGGTATCCCAGCGGAAGGTGCCCTCGGAGATTCGGGTGACCAGCCGGTTGGCCGCCACCGCCGCGCCGAGGGCGCCGGCGGCGAGCGCGATCTCGGGGGCGGTTACCAGGAGTCCGAGGATGGCGAGCAGAGTCGCCAGCTCCTCGAGCCGCTGGGTGGTCGCGAAGCGGTCGCGAGTGCTGGTGACCACGAGCCGGCGCTCCCGATCCGCCGCGCCGAGCGAGGCAAACCAGTTTCCCGGCTGGCCGCCGGTCGGGAGCTGCACCAGGAGGTTGCCGGCTCCGAAGGGCGCGGCCCGAACCCAACGCTCCACCGCCTCCCACACCGCCCGGAGCTTCTTCTCCTGCTCCCGCCCCGCCACATTGCGAACCTCGCCGCGATAGGGACGGCTGTCTGGATCGGTGACATCGGAGAGCATGCACACCCAGGTGCCATCGCGCAGTACCGGTTCCCCGATCTGGAAGAGCAGCGGATACATCTGCCCGGTGACCCCGCTGACGAACGCGGCCCGCGCGCGGCGCGCCGCGCTCCCCAGCTCGCTGATCTCCGCGGCCCGGGTGCCGATCAGCTCCTGCTGCGCGGTGAGCCGGGAGACCAGGGCATTCCAGCGGTTGACTTCGGGGTCATGCAAACCGTGGCGAAGAAAAATCGACGCCGCGACGGCTTCATCCCGCTTGCGAATGGCCTCGGCCAGCTGCTCGGCGACGACCATGGCGGGACTGCCCCGGGATTCCCTCTCGATGCGGGCGATGCGCGCTTCGATGTCCGGGAGATAGTTGCGCGACGGGTCGTCGGCCGGCAGGGTCCGGAGCAGCGCGGCGTGGGCTTGCAGCCGGGCGATCTCCAGCTCCTGGCTGTCGATGGCCTGCCGGGTGAGATCGGCGAGCGGCATGACCCGGACCACGCGGGTCGCCACGCTGGGGGCCCGCAGGTGGGTCGCGGGCTCGGCGCGGGGGTTCATCACCGCGATGCAGCGCACCACATAGAGCCCAGGCCGCTGCCAGGGGATCTGCCGCTCCCGGTCGGTCCCGAAGGTGTCGGCGGCAGTGTTCAGGATCTCCCGGCCATATCGCGCGGCGCTCTCCAGGTCGAACAACCGCTCGTTCAGCACATTGGCCAGGGCGTCGAGATACCGGTCTTCGCGAACCGCCTCGGTGAAGTCCCTCCGGATCTCGCCGGGCCGGGCCGCCAGATCCCGCCGGGCCCGGGCCCAGTTGCGGTCCGATCCCTCGCTGCGGTCGACCACCCGGCCGGATCCCTCCGGATCGTTCTCCTGAACCATGGGCGCGGTCCGAACACTCTGTTCCTGGGCCCGGGCATCGGCCTCCTCCCTAACCCGCCAGACTTCCCAGCGGTACCAGGTCGGCTGAGCCGCCCAGCTGGCCTGATTGAGGAGATGCCCCCCGGCGGCGCCGTAATCGATGCGCATCTGGTACGCCCCCACCCCACCGGAGGGCTGTAGATCGAGGCCCTCGACCGTGGCGGGCAGCGGGGGATACTCGTACACCCGGGTCGGGATCTCGGGATTGCGGAGCGCGGGAGCCCGGTTCTGAAACTCCGGGTGGAAGCCTTCGCCGGCCGGCTCGGGACCCAGCTCGCCCGTTTGGCCGCCCTGGTGGCCGGTGGGCCGGTCGGAGACCAGCAGGATGTGCGCTCCTGTAATCAGGCGGGACTCCTCTGCCGCGCTGATGTCA
>DATFGC010000532.1:0-12904 GCA_035249765.1 Gemmatimonadales bacterium
TCGAGGAGGGCACACCGGCCATCCTCCTCGGCTACGCGGACGTGAGAACGGCCGCGACGTCGAAGGAACTGAAGGGCAACGATCCCGATCAGTTCGTGGGCATCACGGACGGCTCGTTCCTTCCGATCAAGTTCCGGATCACCGACGCCTGTGACAACGCGAATTGTGGCGACGGTTCCATCGATACCCAGCAAGGCGGAACCGTCTATTACACCGAGGATGGCGAGACCAAGGGTGGAATCACGATCCCGCCCACGACAGGCGGTGGGGTCGTCACCGTCGACATCACGCCATGCACCGGCAACCTGCCGATTCCCAATCCCAAATTCGGAAGCTGTCTCGACGTCCTGGTTGAGGAGGGCGGGGATGAGTACGAAGGCATAGGCGTCGCGTTCATCTGCGATGCTGAGGCGGCCGCCACCGCTGCCGGCCTGAGTGCAGCGCGACAGGAATTGGTAACGCTGTACAGGAAGCACGGTACCGATCCGGTGGAGGCGCTTCCGCATGCCGATGACGACTGCCCGGAGGAAGTAATCCCCATCGGTAGCGTGAAAGGCCTGTTTCGGGCCCTGGTTCATGGAAACTGGAAGAAGGCCGGCCAGCAGCTTACCAGTCTGCTTGCCCCCAGGCCGCTGTATGCCCGGCGGCTCGACGCCGGCGCCGGTGGGACAGTAGACGGCGGGTTCAGTCTCTTCCAGTTCGCACTGCCGGCTGCGCTTTACGGTTCTGCTTTCACTGGTACCGGTGGTGTGACGGCCTGCTCCCCGCCCTGCCCAGCCAGCCTGTACTCGATTGATCGCGGCATTGGAGCAGGAGCCGCAACCCTGATCGGACCGATCGGCTTCAATCGTGTGGGCGCGATGGACTTCCATCCGACAACGGGTGTGTTGTATGCCACCGGACAGCGTCCAGCCGACAACACCCCTGTGCTGATCACCATCAATGTGATCACTGGCGCCGGTACCGAGGTAGGGCCAACCGGGACCACCGGAGTCGTCGCCGACCTCTCGTTCAGGAGCGACGGAACCTTGTTCCTCTATGACGCCAACCCGCCCCAGCACAGGCTCTATACGGTCAACCTCGCCACCGGTGCCGCGATCCTGAAGGGCCCGACCGGGTTGAATAACACCGGCGGCAACGGCATCGGATTTGATGCAGCCGACGTACTCTACCATTCGACCGTCGACGCCAGCCGTACCCTGGATCAAACCACTGGAGCCGCATCGGCTCCCGTAGCAACCATGAGTTTCCCGGTTGGCTGCAGTGGCGGCAGAGTTGCTGCCACCGACCGCATTGAAGCAATCGACGTGTTCTACGGGGCGATCAAGTGCACGGGGGGAGATCAACTCGGAACGGTGAACTACACAACAGGCGCCGTAACGTCGATCGGGCCGACGGTCAGTGGTCTGGACGGCCTGGCATTCGGGGCGGGCAGTTGCGACGACTGTGTGATCTTGACGTCCGCGTTCAAAGTGGCCGCGATACCCAACGTGCGCGTGTTGCCGCCAGCGAAGACCGCCAGGCGACCGACCCAGTGATGCAGTAAGCGGGAGGTGTCAATGAGAGGGCGGTCCCGAGAGGGCCGCCCTTTTGTTTGTCCGCGGCGGACTGTCAGCTGCCTGGCGGCTGTTGCCTGTTGCCCGTTAAGGGATCGCGGGCCTCCTCCGATTCTTGAACATCGCCTCAATCTCGTCGATCTCCCGGGGAGCCCGGCTGATCCATTCCAGCCCCCGCTCGGTAATCAGGTACACATCCTCGATCCGGATCCCGGTGTTCTGATAGCGCTCCACCGCCGCGGTGACCCGGGCCTTGAAGGCCCGGTTCTTCGGCGTGTCCGGCAGGATGTCGAGCTGCCGGGTGGTGACGTAAATGCCGGGCTCGATCACGAAGGCGTCGCCCTTCTGAAAGGTGCGGTCGCCGAAATAGGCCTGGATCGGGTCGTGGACCTCGAGGCCCACCCCGTGGGTAATGCCGTGAATCGCCCAGAGGGAAACCTGCTGGCAGGACCGCGGGGTCCGGGTGCAATCGGCCGCCCAGGGGGGATCGAAGGTGGCGGTCGGCGACTCGATCAGCCCGAGCGCCGCCAGCCCCCGTGCCCGCACATCGATCGAGCTGTCCAGCGCCGCCTGGCTGGACATGCCCGGCTTCGAATTCCGCTCGGCCGCCGCCTGGCCGTCTCGCACCACCTGATAGAGGGCCCGCTGCTCCCGGCTGTAGGTTCCGTTCACCGGCAGGGTGCGGGTGATGTCGGTCGCGTAGCCCCCGAACTCCGCCCCGGCGTCGATCACCACCACATCCCCCGGGTTGAGCGGCCCCCGGTCTTTCATGTAGTGCAGCTCCGCAGCGCGGGCTCCCGAGCCGACGATCGAGCCATAGGCCGGCCGCTCGGCGCCGCCCCGCCGGAAGGCATACTCGACGATGGCCTGGAGATCGTACTCGTGCATTCCCGGCTCGGCGCGGCGCATCAATTCCATGTGCCCTTCGACGCTGATCTCGGTGGCCTTCCGGATCAGCGCCAGCTCGGCGTCGCTCTTGCGAGCCCGGAGCTGGTTCACGATCGGGTGCGCGTCCTTCACCACCAGTCCGGGGTGACGGGCCGCCAGCCCGCGCACGAACACCCGGCCCCGGGTCAGGGAATCCTGGGTGGCAAAGTCCGCCGCCTCGAAATCGGCGAGGTGATAGAAGGGCAGACCGGTGCGGGCCAGCGAATCCATCGTGGCGGCCAGCTCGGGCGCGGTCCGCGAGGGCAGCCCCAGGTCCCGGGCCAGCGCAACCGAATCCGGCTCGGCCCCATAGTAGAGCGAGCGACGGGGGGTGCTCCGGTGGACGAACAACGTGGGTGAGCCCCGCCCCCCCCGCACCACCATCACCAGGGCCGCGTCGGCGTATTCATAGCCGGTGAGGTAGCGGAAGGCCGGGATCTGGTAGAACGGCCCGAAATCGGTGATCGGGGTCCGGCCCCCGAAGGCGATCACCACCCCCTCGCCGATCCGGGCCGAGAGGGAATCCCTCCGCGCGGCGTACTCGGTGGAGGTGATCTGGGCCGGGAGCGATGCGGGTAGACCCAGGAGCGTGAGGATCACGAACCGTGGTATCATTGAAGACCTCGGGTAGGGGCTCAGTTCCGCCGCTTCCCCTTCTCCTTCGCTGCCCTCAGGACGACGGCTGCGCTCAGGGTCAGCGTGACAATTGCTTTTCCCGCTCACCTCTCACCGCTCACCGGCTACTGGGGCCCGCGCCATGCGACGTTTCACCGTATCAGCAGCGATCGCGATTTCCCTCGGCCCCGCGCCCGCCGTGCACGCCCAGGTCCGGGCCAGCGAGCCGGCCCTGGTGGCCCAGACGGTCGACGGAACCAAGCTCACCGTCGAGTACTCGCGACCCCGGGCCCGGACCCGCGACTCGCTGTTTGGCCGGGTGGTCAAGTGGGGGGAAGTATGGACCCCCGGCGCGAACATGGCTACCACCCTCGAGGTGGGCAAGGACGTCAAGATCAACAGCCATACCCTGGCCAAGGGAAAGTACTCGGTCTGGCTGGTGGTCCGGCCGGCCGGTCAATGGACCGCGGTGTTCGATCCCCGGCCGAAGCTGTTTCACACCCAGCACCCCGATTCCCTGGCCAACCAGCTTCGGTTTCCGGTGACCCCCGGCGCGGCGCCGTTCACCGAGGCGCTGACCTGGTCGTTTTCGGGGATCAAGCGCACCGGGGTCGTGCTGGCGATGGAATGGGGAACCACCAGGGTGGCGTTCGATATCGAGGTTTCCCCATCGCTCAAGCTGACCTTCCCCCAGGAGCAATCGGCGCCGCTGCTCGGCACCTACTCCTTTGCCTGGAGCGGCGGACCTGAGGCCAGCAAGGAGATCAAGCTTTTCGTGACCTGGGAGAACGGGCGCCTGATGGGCCGCTGGGACCCGGCGCCGTTTCCGGAGTGGGACCGGTTCATTCTGATCAACATCATCGGCGAGGAATTCGTCCCCGGGTTTCTCGAGAAGGGCGAGCTGTACGACGTGGAGCGCGGGATGTTGATCAAGTTCAAGATGGAGAGTGGCAAGGCCGCCTCCTTCGAAGTGCGGATGGACGAGGGCCAGGTGATCGCGTCCGGCAAGCGGCTGCCCTGAATCTTTCCGCCCCGAGGCCGGCGTAGGTATTTTGTGAGCATGCCCGATCGCCGCCGGTTCATCGCGCTGGTGCTTGCGGCCCTGGGCTCGGTCATTCCGGGCTCCGGTCCCCTCCTGGCCATGGGCCGGCGGCTTTCCCGCGGCAGCCACCCCTCGCCGCGGCCGGGCATCACCTCGGCCAGGGTCCTCACCGCCGAGCAGCTGGCCGACTCTCCTCAGGTCATTCCGGTGTTCGATGCGGTCCGGGCCATCCCGGAAGTGGTGGACGGCATCCGCTGCAAGTGCGGCTGCGCCGACCTCGAGGGATTCTACTCCCTCCTCTCCTGTTACGAGGACCTGGGAATGGCTCGGCATTGTCCAATCTGCCAGGGCGAGGGCCGGATGGTCGCGCGGCTCCACAAGGAGGGGAAGACCCTTGATCAGATCCGGGAGGCCGTCGATGCGCGCTGGGGGTAACAGCAGCTATCAGCCATCAGCCATCAGCTTTCAGTCAGGCTATCGGCGGTTCCTGCTCACCGCTTACCGCTCACCTCCCTCAGGGGCCGGTAGCCTGCGAAGGCTTCTTCCGCTGAGTGCAGTGGTGGTGTTCCTGGGAGGAGCGCCCGCGGTGCGCGCCCAGATCCGGGCCAGCGAGCTGGGCAGCGTTTCCCAGGTGATCGACGGGACCAGGATCAGCATCGAGTACTCCCGCCCCCGAGCCCGGGGGCGGCAGAACGTGTTCGGGGGCGAGGTGAAGTGGCAGGAGGTCTGGACCCCCGGAGCCAACTACGCGACCACGCTCGAGCTCAGCAAGAACGTGAAAATCGAGGGCCACCCCGTCCCCAAGGGCAAATACTCGGTCTGGATGGTGGTGCGCCCTGCGGGTGACTGGACCTTCGTGCTCGATCATCGACACCGGGTGTACCATATGGCGCACCTGGATTCGACCCCTGACCAGATCCGATTCCCGGTGAAGGCCCTCCCGGGGCCGTTCACCGAAGTGCTGACCTGGTCGTTTCCGGAGAACCGCTCGACCGGCGCTACCATGGTGATGAGCTGGGCTGCCACCCGGGTTCCCCTCACGGTGACGGTCGAGCCGACCTATCGCCTGGCGATGCCGGCGGCCCAGGCGGCCCCGTACGTGGGGGAGTACGAATTCCGGTGGAGCGACATGCCCGACACTGCCCGGGCCCTCGGCTTCGTCGTGACCTATCGGGACAGCATGCTGGGCATGGGTTTCGAGCCCCGCGACCCCTACTACGAGGGCGCCGGGCTGATCCGCATCAAGGAGGACTGGTTCATCCCCGCCATCTTCGAGAAGGGCCAGTTCATCGACGCGTTGCAGGACATGGTGCTCGAGTTCAAAGTGGCGGGTGGAAAGGCGATCAGCTTCGAAGTGCGGGGGGATGCCGACGAGTTGTGGGCGAAAGGGCGGCGAAAAGAGCGCTAGGTGGGGTTGTCACCCTGAGCGAAGCCGTCGTCCTGAGCGCAGCGAAGGAGAAGGGGCGGCACTACGTGGAGATTGGCCCCTTCGGTCACTCCGCGACCTCAGGGTGACCCCTGCCGTCCTGGCTAGGTACCCGCGGGAACCACCACCACCTCTCTCCCCAGCACCTTCCCCAGCACATCCGACTTCTTCGCGGCGCCCCAGCATTCCAGGGAGAGATCGGCTCCGCGCACCTTCGGAATGGCGCGGATGGTGAGCCGCTCCGCGGTCAGCCGGGTGGTGACCCGCTCCACCGCCGAGGTGTGGCCCCGGTCGAGCCCGTCGGCGATCCGGAGAATCCCGGAGAGCCGCCGCACGATACCCTGCTCCGATTCGGAGAGCCGGGCAAACTCTTCGTGCTTGAGGCTGGGCCCCCTGCGGCGGTGGTACCGGCTCACCATCGCCACCAGGTAGCGCTCCCGGGAGGCAAAGTTGAGCCGCTCGGCGTGCATGATGAGCTGGAAGCTGTGCTTGTGGTGCTTCCGGTAGCTCACCACCTGTCCCACGTCGTGCAGCAGGCAGGCCGCTTCCAGGATGGCCCGCTCGTCCTGGTCGGCTCCCACGACGCCGCAGAGCCGGTCGAACAGGGTGAGCCCGATGACCCGGACCTGCTCCACGTGGCGCCGGTCCCCCTGGCAGCGGTCCACGAACTCCCGCATGGCCCGGAGCGGATCGCTGGTGCGGGGGGCGCTCTCCCCGATCATCTCCAGCAGCAGCCCCTCCCGCAGCCCGAACGCGCTCACGATGATGCTGCGGGCTTCCACCAGGCTGAGCAGCTCCGCGGTCACCGCGAGCCCGGCCAGGATGATGTCGGCCCGCTGGGGGTTGAGCCCGGTCACCTCGCGCCGCTTGGCCACGCTCAGGGTGCAGAGCCACTCCAGCAGCTGCTCCACTTCGGCGGTCTTGACCACCTCGCCATGGACCGATTCGATCGGGTGGCCCCGGCGGTGCAGCGCCATCCGGGCCAGATTGGTGAAGGTGCCGCCGGAGCCGATCACCGGCACGTTGTTCCATTCCCGCCAGCGTCCCGCCTTCTTGAGCTGCTTGCGGATCTTGTCCCGGAGCAGGGAGACCTCCTTGCTCCGGGAGCGGCCTTCGAACAGGTACTTCTCGGTGAGCCGCACCGCGCCCAGCGGCAGCGACTTGGTCAGCTCCACCAGCCCGTTGACCGCGCCGATCAGCTCGAGGCTCCCGCCCCCGATGTCGGCGACCAGCGCCCGGCCCGAGGCCTGGGGGAAATGGTGGGCCACCGATCTCCAGGAGAGCGCCGCCTCCGCGTCGGGGTCGATGATCTTGAGGGGAATTCCCACTTCGCGGCGGACCCGCTCCACGAACGCCTTGCCGTTCTCGGCCTCCCGCACCGCCGAGGTGGCCACGGCGAGGATCCGCCGGACCCCGCGGCGCTCGGCCACCTCCCGCATCCGCCCCAGGGTCTGGATGGCGCGGGCCATGGCGAACTCGTCCAGCCGGTTGGATTCGGCCATGCCGGCGGCGAGGCGAGGCTGATCCTTCACCTCGTCCACCACCTTGATCCCACCCTGGGGGTCGAACTCCGCCACCAGGAGCCGGATCGAGTTGGAGCCGACGTCAATGGCCCCCAGCCGTTCGCCCGGCTGGGGCGACTTGGAGGTTACCGCCGCGAGGTAGGAGCGCCGCATCAGGAATGTCCGGTCATGTCTTCGGCATGATGTTTAATCGATTTGCCCTCCACCAGGAAGACCACGTCCTCGGCGATGTTGGTGGCGAGGTCGGCCACCCGCTCCAGGTTCCGGCTCACCAGGAACAGCTCCATCGCCGCGCCGATCACGTGGGGATCCTCCATCATGTGGGTCAGCAGGATCCGGAAAACCGAGCGGTTGAGGGCGTCCACCTTGTCGTCCCGAATGCAGATCTCCCGCCCGGCGGCCGCGTCGCCCCGCACGAACGCTTCCAGCGCGTCGGAGAGCATCTCGCGGGCCATCCGGGCCATTTCCTGGATCTCGGGGTCCGGCACGATCGGACGGCTTCGCTCCAGCCGCTCGGCCGACTGCGCCAGGTTGACGGCGTGATCGCCGACCCGCTCCAGGTCGTTGGCGATCTTGATCGCGGCCACCAGCATCCGGAGGTCCTTCGCCATCGGCTGCTGCAGCGCCAGCAGGTCGATGCAGGTCTCCTCGATGCCGACCTCCATGCCGTCGATCACCTTGTCGCCGGCGATGACCTGGGCGGCCTTCTCCGGGCTCCGCTCCAGCAGGGCCTCCACCGCGAGCCGGAGCGCGGCTTCCGCCTCACC
This sequence comes from Gemmatimonadales bacterium, assembly GCA_035249765.1. Lineage (GTDB taxonomy): Bacteria > Gemmatimonadota > Gemmatimonadetes > Gemmatimonadales > GWC2-71-9 > JABFSM01. The sequence continues at coordinate 7,857 of DATFGC010000532.1, forward strand.
GCTCATGGTGAGGAGCCGCACCTTGACCTGGCTCAGCTCGTCGTGAAAGTGCCGGTGCTCGGGACTCATCCGAATCTCCCCGTGATATAGGCTTCGGTCTTTTCCTGGCTGGGCGTGGTGAAGATCTTGTCGGTCGGCCCGAACTCCACCAGCTCGCCCTGATAAAAGAACCCGGTGACGTCCGAGACCCGGGCCGCCTGCTGCATGTTGTGGGTCACGATGACGATGGTGTACTTGGCCTTGAGCTCGACGATCAGCTCCTCGACCCGCTGGGTCGCGATGGGATCGAGCGCCGAGCAGGGCTCGTCCATCAGCAGGACCTCGGGATTGTTGGCCAGGGCGCGGGCAATGCACAGGCGCTGCTGCTGACCCCCGGAGAGCCCGGTGGCCTGGGCCTCGAGCCGGTCCTTCACCTCGTCCCAGAGCGCGGCCTGGCGGAGGCAGCGCTCCACCAGGGCCGGGATGTCGCGGGCCGGCGTCAGGTTGTTGAGCCGGGGGCCGTAGGACACGTTGTCGTAGATGGTCTTGGGGAAGGGATTGGGCCGCTGAAACACCATACCGACCCGCTGCCGGAAGGAAACCAGGTCAATGCCCGGGGCAAAGATGGATTGCCCCAGCACCTGGATGTCGCCGTCGTAGCGCGCTCCGGGAATCAGGTCGTTGAGCCGGTTGATCGAGCGGAGGAACGTGGACTTGCCGCACCCTGACGGGCCGATGATGGCGGTGACCCCCTGCCGGGGAATGGTGAAGGTGACGTCGTTGAGCGCCCGGCGGGTCCCGTACCAGAACGAGAGATCCCGGACATCGATCGCCCCGCCGGCCAGCGCCGACTGCCCATTGCCTGTTGCCTGTTGCCTGCTGCCTGTTGCCTGCATCATCCAAACCGTCCCGTGACGTACGCTTCGGTCCGCTGCTCCCGGGGCGAGGTAAAGATCTGCCGGGTGGCCCCGGTCTCCACCACTTCGCCCAGGTAGAAGAACGAGGTGGTGTCGGAGACCCGGGCCGCCTGCTGCATGTTATGGGTCACGATGATGATGGTGTAGCGCTCCTTGAGCCGGAACAGCAGCTCCTCGATCCGCTGGGTGCCCTGGGGATCGAGCGACGCGGTGGGCTCGTCGAGCAGAATCACCTCCGGGGCGGGGGCGATGGTGCGGGCGATGCAGAGCCTCTGCTGCTGCCCGCCGGAAAGCGCGATCGCGCTGGCGTGGAGCCGGTCCTTGACCTCGTTCCACAGCGCGGCGACGGTGAGCGCCTCCTCCACCGTCCGGTCCAGCTCGGCCCGGGAACGGCCCCGGTCCAGCCGGAGGCCGGCCGCCACGTTGTCGTAGATCGACATGGTGGGAAAGGGAGTCGGCTTCTGAAACACCATGCCGATCCGGCGGCGGAGCAGCCGGAGACTCACTTTGGGCGCGTAGACATCGGCCCCGTCGAGCACCACGGTGCCCTCTACCCGGGCGCCGGGGGTCTCCTCGTGCATCCGGTTGAGGGTGCGGAGGAAGGTGGACTTGCCGCAGCCCGAGGGGCCGATCAGGGCGTGCACCTGGTTGGGCGCAAAGGCGAGCGACGCCTGTTTGACCGCCGCCAGGGTCCCATAGTACGCGGTGAGCCCCTCGGTCCGGATCCGCGGCCGCCCGTTCTCAGCGAGGGCCATCGAACCGGCTTCGGGTGGCCATGCGGGCCGCAATGCTGAGGATGAGGACGACGAAGATGAGGACGAGGGCCGTCGCCCAGGCCAGGCGGTGCCACTCGGGATAGGGACCGGTCGCATAGGTAAAGACCACCAGAGGAAGTGCGGCCATCGGCTGCTGAATGTTGGTGCTCAGGTACTGGCTCCCCAGCGCGGTGAAGAGCAGGGGAGCGGTCTCCCCCGCGATCCTGGCTACCGCCAGGAGCGCGCCGGTCACGATCCCGGGGAGACAGGTGCGGACCACGACCGTGAGGCTGGTGCGCCAGCGGGGATAACCCAAGGCGAGGGCGGCTTCCCGCAACGAGTGGGGCACCAGCTTGATCATCTCCTCGGTGGTTCGCATCACCATGGGGATCATCAGCACCGCCAGCGCGGCGCTTCCCGCCAGCCCGGAGAAGTGGCCCTGTTTGGCCACGATCCAGGTCCAGGCAAAGACGCCCACCACGATCGATGGGGTGCCGTTCAGCACGTCGGCGATGAACCGGGTCGCAATGCCGATGCGGCTCGCCGGCCATTCCGCGGCAAACATGCCGGCGCCGATCCCGATGGGCAGCCCGATCAGGCAGGCGGTGCCCACGATCATCAGGGTGCCCACGATCGCGTGCGCCACCCCGCCCCCGGTTTCACCGGCGGGTACAGGCATCCGGGTGAAGAAGTCGAGGTTGATGCTCCCGGCGCCCTTGACGATCAGGGTACCCAGAATGAGAAGCAGGGGCAGCACCGCCAGCACCGCGGCGACCACCAGCAGGCCCACCATGATCCGGCTCTTCCACCGGCGCCAGCGGGCTCTCACAAGCCGGCTCCGCCGCTGGGGCGGCCTTTGGAGACCTTCCAGATCAGCAGCCGGGCCAGCGCGTTGACCACCACGGTGACCCCGAAGAGCACCAGCGCCACGTAGGCCAGGGCGGCGAAGTGCATATCGGTCGAGGCCTCGGTGAATTCATTGGCGATCGCCGCCGCCATGGTGTAGCCCGGCGCAAACAGCGAGGCCACGATCTCGTGCCGGTTCCCGATCAGCATGGTCACCGCCATCGTCTCGCCCAGGGCTCGGCCCAGGCCCAGGATGATGGCGCCCACGATGCCCGACCGCGCGTACGGAACCACCGCGGTCCAGGCGGCTTCCCAGCGGGTGGCGCCCAGCGCCAGCGCCGCCTCCCGCTGGCTCCCCGGCACCGTCGCCAGCACCTCCCGGGTCACCGACATGATGTAGGGCATGATCATGATGGCCAGGATGATGCCGGCGGCCAGCATGCTGTTGCCGTAGATGGTGCCCTGGAACAGGGGAATGAACCCGAGGGTGTCCTGGAGGAACGGGAACAGGGTGGCTCGGAGCAGGGGAATCAGGAAAAAGATGCCCCAGAGGCCATAGACCACGCTGGGAATCGCGGCCAGCAGCTCGACGATGAAACCGATCGGCCGGCGAATCGGGCCGGGGGCGAACTCGGTGAGAAAGATGGCCACCCCGATCGAGAGCGGCACCGCGATGACCAGCGCGATCAGGGAGGAGAGCAGGGTCCCGAAAATGAGGGGCAGGGCCCCGAACCGGTCGGCGACCGGGTCCCAGGTGCTGGTGGTGAGAAACTCGGTCCCGAACTTCGCGATCGCGGGACGGGATCCCGACCACAGCTCGAAGACCAGGAAGCCGAGCAGGACCGGGATCGCCAGCGCCGCCGCGGTGAGCAGGGTCCGGAAGATCCGGTCCCCCGTCGCCGCGCCCTGGAGGCGGGCGACAGGAGAGACGACTTCGGCCGCCTCCAGGCCTTCGCTCACGTGATGGGCTTCCCGGCGGCCTTGAGCGCGTTGATGCGATCCTTGACCAGCGCCACCACTGGAGCCGGCAGCGGCGCGTAGTGCAGCTCTGCCGCCATCTGCTGGGCCTCGTCGGTCACCATCCACTCCAGAAACGCCTTGAGCGACTTGGCCTTGGCTTCATCCGGCATATCGGGCCGGACCAGGAGCCAGGTGAAGGAGGAGATGGGGTAGGCATCCGCTCCGGCGGCGTCGGTGATCGAGACCCGGAAGTCGGTGTCGGGCGCGAAGGTGGTTCCCGCGGCAGCGGCGGTCACCGACGCCAGCGACGGGACGATGAAGGTACCGGCCGAGTTCTTGACCTGCCCGTACGGCAGCTGGTTGGAAATCGCGTAGATCAGCTCGACGTAGCCGATCGAGCCGGGCGACTGCTTCACCTGCTGGGTGACGCCTTCGTTTCCCTTGCCGCCGAGTCCCACCGGCCAGTTGACCGAGTTGGCGTTACCGACCTTGGTCTTCCACTCGGGCGAAATCTTGCTCAGGTAGTCGGTGAAGATGTAGCTGGTGCCCGACCCGTCCGACCGATGCACGACGATGATGTCCTGGTCGGGGAGCGGGACCCCCGGGTTCGCCGCCACCAGCCGGCGGTCGTTCCACTTGGTGATCTTGCCCAGGTAGATGTCGGCGATGGTCGGCCCGTCCAGCTTGAGCTGGGTCGAGCCGGCGGCGGGAAGATTGTAGGTCAGCACCACCGCGCCCATGACCGTCGGGATGTGGAGGACATTGCCCTGCACCGCGGCGAGCTGGGTTTCCGTCATCGGCCCATCGGTGGCGCCGAAATCCACAGTGTTCTCGGTGAACTGCTTGATGCCGCCGCCCGACCCGATCGACTGGTAGTTGATCTGGACCCCGGTCTTCTTGTTGTACGTATCGAGCCATTTGGTGTAGATCGGATTGGGGAAAGTGGCGCCGGCGCCGGTCAGCGCCGAGCCGGCCGGCGGGGTGGGAGTGGCAGCCGGCTGACCCGCGGGAGGGTTGTCTCCCCCTCCGCACGCGACCACCGCGAGCGCGAGTCCGACGAGCAATGCTGGGCGTGACATGGGGGCTCCTTAGAAAGTGAACTGCACCTGGAAGAGCGCCTGGGAGCGAACCACCTCGAGCGCGGGGCTGGTCACCCCGCCCTGGTAGCTCACCTTGTCGAGATCCGCGAGCAATCGAAGGTTGGGCGTCAGCTGATACCCGATGCCCACGATGAACCGGGTCTGCCGATCGTCGTCCGCGTCGGTGTTGGGATCGATCGAGTCCACCCGCCCGACGAATTGCAGCTTGTGGCTGGGCGGCACCCGCAGCACCCCGAATCCGCTGAGCACCCGGCCCTTGCGCTCGGGGGTGACCGGCGTGGTCAGCGCGCTGTCCTTGGTGACCGCGCCGACCCCGGCCAGCGTCAGCATTTTCGAGCGATAGGAAAGCACCCCGAGCAGCCGCCGCCGGACTCCGCCGCCGGTGGGCTTGCCGGTTTGCCCGTAGCCGGTGACTCGCAGCCCACCGGTCCGGCTCATCTCGTCGGTGGGCACCAGGCGGACCGAGACCCGCGCGGTCAGGTCCTTGCCCT
>DATFGC010000533.1:0-8472 GCA_035249765.1 Gemmatimonadales bacterium
AAGCTGGAGATGGAGAAGACCGACTCCAGCGTGATCGAGGCGGCCGCCAGCGGGGCGGCCACCGGAGTCCAGCTTGCGATCAACGTCGCGGCGATGCTGATGGCTTTTGTGGCGCTGATCGCGCTGCTCAACGCAATCCTGGGATGGGCCGGCGGATTCCTGGGTCAGCCCGACCTGAGCCTCCAGCTGATTCTCGGCACCCTGCTCCGGCCCCTGGCCTGGGTGATGGGCGTCCCCTGGCAGGATACCGCCTACGTCGGGTCGCTCATCGGGCTCAAGACCTCGCTCAACGAATTCGTGGCGTACGCCCAGTTCGCCTCCGATCTGGCCGGGCCGATTGTGCTGTCGCCCCGGAGCGCGGTCATTCTCACCTACGCGCTGCTCGGCTTTGCCAATTTTTCCAGCATCGCGATCCAGATCGCGGGCATCGGAGGTCTGGCGCCGGAGCGGCGCAGTGAAATCGCCCGGTTTGGATTGCGGGCCATGATCGCCGGCAACCTGGCCGCCTTCACCTCGGCGTCGATTGCGGGGATGCTGCTGTGAGCCAGGTCGCCGCCGCGTGCGATGCGGTTGCCGCCCACCTGGGCGGGCGGCAACCGACCGTGGCCCTGGTGCTGGGCTCCGGACTGGGCGGGCTGGCCGAGCGGATCGCCGACGGGGTCCGGATCAAGTACGCCGCCATTCCCGGTTTTCATCTCCCCACGGTGGAAGGCCACCGGGGCGAGCTGGTGGTGGGCACCCTGGGAGGCAAGACCGTGCTGGCGCAGAGCGGGCGGTTCCACATGTACGAGGGCTACAGCGCGCAGGAGAACGTCCTGCCGGTGCGGGTCTTTGCGTCGCTGGGCATCCGGTCGCTGATCGTGACCAACGCGGCGGGCGGAGTGCGGCGGAGCTTCGGGGCCGGCACCATGATGCTGATCGCGGACCATCTGAATCTTACCGGCCGCAATCCGCTGATCGGCGCGGTGTACGAGGGCGACGAGCGTTTCCCCGACATGACGGCGGCCTATGATCCGGAGTACCGCGAGCTGGCCCGCGCCACCGCGACGAGGCTGGGCATTCCGCTCGAGGAGGGAGTGTATGCCGGGCTGCTCGGTCCGACCTACGAGACCCCCGCCGAGGTGCGGATGCTGGAACGACTGGGAGCGGACGCGGTGGGCATGAGCACGGTGGCGGAGGTCATTGCGGCCCGGGCCCGGGGGATGCGCTGCCTCGGGTTCTCGCTGGTGACCAATCCGGGTGCGGGAATTTCCCCCACTCCGCTCAGCCACAGGGAAGTGATGGAGACGGCGGGGAGGGCGGGGAAGGAGTTGGCCCGTCTAATCGAGGGGGTCGTTGAGGAAATGCGTGAACGGTGAAGTGATTGTCACGCTGAGCAAAGCGAAGCGGCGGAGCTTCGCCCCTTCGCTGCGCTCAGGGTGACTCTAAGCCGAATGGTTAATCGGCCCATGCCCGGCGCCCAGGCCGGGGGCGCACGCGATCGCGTGGTGCAGATAGGCGAGCGCGTCGGTCACCGCGGACTCCAGCAATGCCGCAGTGACCTGCCGCCCTGCCGACCTACCGCCCTGCCGTCCAGCGAGTCCCGCCGTGATGGCCGCCGAGAGCGTACAGCCGGTGCCATGGGTGGACGAGGTAGGAATGCGGGGATGCTGGAAGCGACGGGTTCCCGCCGGAGTGACCAGGAGATCGACCAGCACCTCGCCGGGCAGGTGGCCACCCTTGACCAGCACCGCCTCGGCGCCCAGCTCGAGCAGCGCGCGTCCGGCGCGCTCCATCGCGGCCGGATCCGCCACCGGAAAGCCCGCGAGGATCGCCGCTTCATCGAGATTCGGCGTCACCAGCGTGGCACGGGGGATCAGCCGCTCCGCGATCACCCGCTCGGCGTCGGGGTCGAGCAGCCGGTCTCCCGACGAGGCAACCATGACCGGATCGCAGACGTAGGGGGTGTCGGGGTCCAGCGATTCCGCTACTGCCGCCACCAGCGGGGCGGAGGCCAGCATGCCGCTCTTGCAGGCGTGGGCGGGGAGATCGGCGGCGAGGGCGGTGAGCTGGGCCCGGACCATCTCCTCCGGAACCAGGTGCACCGCGAGCACACCAAGAGTATTCTGCGCCGTGATGGCGGTGATGACCGAGGTGCCGAACACCCCGAAGCGCTGAAAGGTCTTGAGGTCGGCCTGGATCCCGGCGCCCCCGCCGGAATCGGAGCCCGCAATCGTAAGGGCGATCTGCATCAATGACTCACTCGCTGCACACCCTGGTGCGGGATCTCCGGCTGCGCCGTGGCCGGGAACGGCGTGGTCTCGCGCTGGCCGAGGGCGTCCGCCTGGTCGAGGAGGCGCTCGCGGCCCGAGTGTCCATCCGGCATCTGCTGGCAAGCCCGGCGCTGGAAGCTACCCCGCGGGGTCAGAGCCTCAAAGCCGCGCTGGCCTCGGCGGGGCACCGCATCGTGCCGCTGGGCGAGCGGGACTTCGATCAGCTCGCCGCCACCCAGCATCCCCAGGGAATCCTCGCCGTCATCGAGCCGCCGCGCTGGGAGCTCGCGGCGATCCATCCCGGAGCCTTGGCTCCGGTGCTGGTGCTGGACGGGGTCCAGGACCCCGGCAACGTCGGCACCATGGTGCGAACCGCATTTGCCCTGGGAGCCGCCGGAATCCTGGCACTTCCCGGCACCGCGGAGCTGACCAATCCGAAGACCCTCCGCGCCACCATGGGAGGGTATTTCCGGCTGCCCTGCGTCGAAGTGGAGGAAACCGGGTTCCGCCGCTGGGCTGAATCGGCAGAGGTGCGCGTCCTGCTCGCTGCGGTGGACGGCCCGGCTTTTCCCGGCGCCGGTGGCACGTCCCTCGCAGTCGTGGTCGGGAACGAAGGGCAGGGCATCCGCCCCTCGCTCGCCGCGTGGGCGCAGGGCCGGATCGGCATTGCGCTGCGTGAAGGGGCCGAGTCCCTGAACGTCGCGGTGGCCGCGGGCATTCTCCTCTACGAGGTGACGCGTGGGTGAATCAACGCTCGCCGCACTGGTCGGCGCGCTGTTCGGAGCCGTCATCGGGAGTTTCCTCAACGTCTGCATTGTGCGGCTCCCCGCCGATCAGTCGGTGGTGTCGCCGCCCTCCCGCTGTCCCCGCTGCGGCAAGCCGGTGGAGTGGCGGGACAACATTCCGATCCTGTCCTGGATCCTCCTGGGCGGAAAGTGCCGGGGCTGCCGGGAGCCGATCAGCAGCCTCTATCCCCTGGTCGAGCTGGCCACCGCGGTGCTCTGGGGCGTCATGGCCTGGCGGTACGGACTCTCGCTCGAAGCCCTCAAGGGAGCGCTGTTCGGCACCCTGCTGCTCGGTATCGCGCTCACCGATGCGCGGGAATACATCATTCCCAATGAATTCACCTATGGCGGGCTCGCGATCGGTCTGATTCTGAGCGCGGCCGGGGGCCTGGCGGCGGTGCTGGCGGCGCTGGTCGGCGCCGCGGTGGGGTTCGGCATCCTCTGGCTGGTCGGCGTGGCGGGACGCTGGGCCTTCAAGGAAGAGGCGATGGGCGGCGGCGACATCAAGATGATGGCGATGGTGGGCAGCTTCGTCGGCTGGCAGGGCGTGCTGCTCACGATCTTTCTCGGCGCCCTGGCCGGCACCGCGATCTTTCTGCCGCTCACCCTGATCGGGAAGAAGAAGCTGGTGCCGTTCGGGGTCTTCCTCGCGGTCGGCGCCGCGGTGACCTACGTCGTCGGTCCGGCCATCATCGACTGGTACCGCCGCTATCTCGGAGTCGCCTGATGCGCCGTGCCTTCCTCGGACTGGTCCTGCTCGCCGCCTGCCGGGGCACCCCGCCCGCCCGGGGGCAGAGTCCCGACCTGGCGCGGCTGGTGGACAGCCTCCGCCCGGTGGTCGAGCGCGCCGCCGGTCTCCGTTTCCGCGGCCCCACCCGCTCCGCCCTCAGGACCCGCGAAGAAGTACGGGCCTTCCTGCTCGGCAAGCTGGAGCAGGACTTCCCGCCCCCGCGGCAGGAGGGGGTCGAAGCGGTGTACCGGCTGCTGGGGATGATTCCCGATTCGCTCGACCTCAAGGAGCTGCTCCTCGAGCTGTACACCGAGCAGGTGGCGGGCTTCTACGATCCGGACGCGTCCACCCTGTACGGGGTGGAGGGCGCCGAGCCCACCGCGCTCCGGTTCGTGCTGGCCCACGAGCTGGTGCACGCGCTGCAGCACCAGTATCTGCCGCTCGATTCGCTGATGCGGCTCCGGGGCAGTGCCGACGAGCAGACCGCCGCCCAGGCGGTGCTGGAGGGACAGGCGACCGTGGCCTCGATCCTGGCGTTCGTGCCCGATCGCAGCATCCTGCTTCAGCCGGGATTCTGGGCGATGGCGCGGGAGCAGGTGCGGAACCAGGCCGCTACGATGGCGGTGTTCTCCAAAGCGCCGCTCGCGGTGCGCGAGGGGATGGTGTTTCCCTACCTGGGCGGCGCGGAGTTCATGCGCTGGTGGGATTCGGCCCATGCAGGCCAGCCGCTGCCGACCCTGGCCACCATGCCCCGCTCCACCGAGCACATTCTCCATCCCGCGCGGTACGCCGCGGGCGATGCGCCGGTGCAGCTCCGGTTCGCCGAGCCGGCGGCAGAGGCCATGTACGAGGACACCTTCGGCGAGCTGGAGATCCAGGTGCTGGCGACCGTGCTGCGGGGCGGCGGCGAGGTCCTGACCGGCACGCCGGCGGGATGGGGCGGCGACCGGTTCCGGGTCTACCGGTCCGGGGCGGGTCCGGCGCTGGTGTGGTATCTGGCCTGGGACGACGAGACCAGCGCGGGGCGGTTCCGGGGAACCGTGGGTGTCCGGCTGCTCGCGGCGCCGCGGGCCGGGTATCGCACCACGGTCGAGGCGCTCGGCGGACCGCGTCCCATCACCCGCATCGTCATCGCGCCTTCCGACTGGAATCGCTGGAACCGGCTGCCCATGCTAGCGCTAGGGACGTCACCCTGAGGGAGCCAGAGGCGACCGAAGGGACTGATCTCAGCCTTGAGACCGGCCCCTTCGCTTTGCTCAGGGTGACCGGCTCCTATTCCCTCTCAGCGTACCCTCCTGAAAATCTGGCCATTGAAAGTCGCGCCGACGGCGCGCTCCCCTTCGACATTCATCGTCAACACGCTGCCCGACCCGAACAGCTCCACCCGAAGCTGGTGTTTGGTCCCATCGTACACCTCCACCGCGCTCCAGGCCACCCCGGCATCGGCTTCCAGTTTCCCCTCCGCATTGAGCGTGAGCACCAGAGTTCCCATCAGCGGGTTCTGGTAGCGGCCGGCGTAGGCGGCGAGAGGCAGCAGCGTGGTCTGGGGACGGGCCGCGCGCCGGGCACGATCGGCCTCGATATTCTCCCGTTGCCGGGCCACGATCCCGCGCAGCGCCGCCAGCGAATCCGCCCCGAGTGGCCCGCCGCCGGCCACGATGCCGTACACCGCCTGGGCGGTGAGCTCGGTCAGGGCGCCGCCCAGGTCGCCGGTGTTCGCCATCACCACGATCCCCAGCCGGTGCGCCGGAGCGAAGGACATCGACGTCGCGAAGCCGGGAAAGCCGCCGCCGTGGGTGAACACGGTATCCCGCCCGTTCAGAATCCCGATGTTCCAGCCCAGGCCATAGCCGACCATCGCCAGCCCGCGAGCCTCTCGAGAGTAGAGGGCCTGGGGCCGGTGGGCCTCCCGAACCGCGGCGGCCGGAAGGACCTGTTTCCCGTCCAGCCGGCCGTCGTTGAGATGGGTCTCGAGCCACCGGGCGTAGTCCTCGAGCGTGGTGACCAGCCCCCCGGCCGACTGCATGTTGGCGTCCGTCTTACCGTAACGAATGCGGGCGTACCCCGCCGGGGTGCTCCCGTAAGGCATGGCGAGCCGCTCGGCCGGGAAGCGGGAAACGAACCCGCTGGTGCTCTTCATCCCGAGGGGGGTGAAGATGAGCCGCTGCAAGGTTTCCTTCCAGCTTTCGCCGGTGACCTGCTCCATCGCCATGGCGGCGACGTTGTAGCCGAGGTTGGAGTAGCGGTAGCTCAGGTCGGGCAGGGCGTTGTGCTCGGCCAGCAGGGACACCAGCTGCTCATTGCCCTGGTACTCGCCGGTGTACGCCAGCCGCATTTCCACCGGCCCGCCCGCGATGCCGTGGGTATGGGAGAGGAGCTGGCGAATCGTGATCGAGTCGGCATGGCGCGGGGATTTCAGCCGTGCCTGGGGGAGATACCGGCTCAGCGGCGCGTCGAGACGGAATTTCCCCTGCAGGTCCAGCATCGCGGCGGCGAGCCCGGTGAACGACTTGGTGGTGGACGCCACATAGAACACGGTCTGGGGCGTGAAGGGGCGGCGGGCTTCGGCATCGGCATAGCCCAGGCCCTTGAGATAGACCACCTGGGTATCGCGCACCACTGCGATTCCCATTCCCGGCGCCAGGCCGAGCCCGAAGAGCCCTTCCAGGGTGGAGTCGATGGCGGCGCGCTGGGCCGGGGTGAGCTGCTGCGCTCCGGCCGGTTGGGCAAAGGCGGCGGCGAGCGCGATGCCGATGCAGCGGCGGATGGGGTGCTTCATGCGAGCTCCAGTGATTCGAGGCAGACGAATTCGCTGCCCGCCACTACGTTCGGCTAATCGAAGAGTTTCGGGACCGCGTAAATCAGCAGCCCGACCAGGCCCCCCACGATGGTGCCGTTCATCCGCACGAACTGAAGGTCGCGGCCCACCGCCAGCTCGAGCCTCCTGGCGGTGGCGTCGGGATCCCAGCCGGCCACGGTCTGGGCGATCAGGTCGGCCGCCTCGTGCCGGTGCTTCTCGATCACGTCGAGGGCGATCCGGATCGCCACGTCCTCCACCTCGGCGAGCAGCTCGGGATTGGCCAGCAGGCTCGCCCCGAAGGCGCTCACCCCCCGGGCCAGCGGGCCGGGCTCGTCGCCGTCGGTCCGGGTGGCGTAGCCGGTCACCGCGTTGCGGGTGGCGTCCCAGATCCAGTTGGTGAGGTCGGCGACGGCGCCGTCGGAGAGCCACTCCTCCTTGAGCGCTTCGGCCCGCGCGCCGGCCTCGGGAGAATGCTGGAGCCGGTCCACGAATTCCCGGAGCGAGCTGTCGAAGCTGGTCCGCACCGGATGGGCGGGGTTGTTGCTGATGTCGGTCAGCACCTGCTCGATCGCGGTGACGATCCGCTGGAAGATCTTGTTGTCGATCGCGCTGGGCACCCACCAGGGCATTTCGTCTTTCACCCGGCGCCGGATCGCGTCCTCGTTCTCGTGCACCGCCTTGGCGGCGAGCCGGATCGCTTCGTTGAGCAGCTCCTGGTGCCGGTCGCCCGCCACCACCATGGCGAGGGTCTTCCCCAGCACCGGGGCCACCCGGGTGGCCCGGATGCGGTCCCGCGCTCCCTCCTGGATCAGTTGCCGGATTTTTTCGTCGGGAAGCGCCTCCAGGGTGCGGGCGACGCCGCTGGCAAGCTGGACCGCAATCCGCTGGCTGTTCTCGGGGCGGCTCAGCCACTCGGCGCCGCGCTCGGCGATCCTCATGGCTCGAAGCTTGGCCGAGACGGCATCGCGAGCCAGGAAGTGATGCTGGACGAAGTTGCCGATGATCCGCCCGATCCGGTCCTTCTGCCGGCCGATGATGGCGGTGTGGGGAATTGGAATGCCGAGCGGATGGCGGAACAGTGCGGTCACCGCGAACCAGTCGGCCAGTCCGCCGACCACCGACGCCTCCGCGGTGGCCCGCACATAGCCGAGCCAGGCGTACTGGGGCTCGAACCAGCTGGCCGCGAGGAAGAGGAGCGCCGCCGCCAGGAGCAAGCCGGTGGCGCGCCGCTTCATCGCATCGAGCTGCGCCTGGCGGATGGCGTCGTCGGGGCGGGGGGCGAAGGGTGTCGTGATCGGGGCACTCCTTGAGGATGCAGAGACGCAAAGACGCAAAGACGCAACGACGCAAAGAAAAGGCACTCAACCGGGCGATTACGGTTACGCCCGCGGGTCGGTTTCGGGCGATCTTGGCTGCATGATGCCCTACGAACGCCTCAAGGCATGGCACGCCTCTCACGCGTTGGTGCTTGCAATTTACAAGGAAACGGGGTCGTGGCCCGTGGAAGAGCGCTACGGTCTGATCAGTCAGGCTCGGAGGGCGGTTGTTTCCGTCACCGACAATCTTGCCGAGGGGTCTGCCCGTCTTGGCGGTAAAGAACTTCGCCGCTTCGCCGACATCGCGCTCGGGTCTCTGGCCGAGCTACACACCCGAATCGCCCGGGATCTTGGCTTCTGTTCCCAGGAGGACTGGACCCGGCTCGACGAGCTGCGGAATCAAGCCGGGAAACTGGTGTACGGCCTGGCCAGGGCAGTTGGCAAGCGTAAGCCCGATCCCTGATCTTGCCGCTTTGCGTCTTTGCGTCTTTGCGTCTTTGCGTCTTTGCGTCTTTGCGTCTTTGCGTCTTTGCGTCTTTGCGTCTTTGCGTCTTTGCGTCTTTGCGCCTTTGCGCCTTTGCGCCTTTGC
>DATFGC010000534.1:0-4119 GCA_035249765.1 Gemmatimonadales bacterium
CCTCGCGCGGTCCCGCACGCTCGAGGCCTTGCGACTGCACCGCGCCAGCGAGAGTCCTCTTCAAGAGCTTCGGGACCTGCTGGTCCTCGCGGAAGTCTCCATGGCGGCGGATTCCCAGCGGGTCGCCGTTGATAATTTCCGGGCCGCAGAGCGGTTGAGACGGAAACTCGACACCAGGATCGCGCGGGTCGAAGTCGCCCTGGCCGGGGCGGCCCTGGCGCTCAAGCAGGACGATCCGCGGGGCGCGCTTCGGATCCTCTCGGCCAGACGCCACGACCTGGCGCTGGGCGGCCACGGGGGGGAGTGGCAGGCCGCTTCGCTTCGGGCCCGGGCCTTCAGCCGCCTTTCGCTGCTCGATTCCGCCGCTGCCGCCGGCCGGCATGCGGTCGCTGCCGTGGACAAGATGCGGGGCAGCTACGGGTCGGGCTTCCTGCGCAATACCTTCGCGGCCGATAAGGCCAGCGCCTACGGTGAGCTGGTGGACGTGCTGCTGCGTCTGGGGCGCACGGCGGAGGCCTTCGAGGTCTCCGACGCCGCGAGAAACAATGCCCTGGTCGAGCATCTGGCGGGGGCGAGCGGTGAGGGCTCGCGCTCCCCTGCCACCGTGCGGTCGGTCGGCGAAGCCTCGGGCCTGCTGCGGCGGATCGATAGTCTGGTTGTGCGGCTCGATGCGATCGAGGAGACCCCCCGAGCGGCGCGCGATGCAGGAGTCAGAGCGCAGGCCGCGGCTCTCGCTGGGCACCTCGCGGAGGCGAGGGGAGCCTATGAAGCGCTTCTGGTGCGGGTCGCCGAACAGGATGCTCCGGGCTCCACGATGCTGGGCTGGGGCAGCACCAGGGTGACGGATGTCCAGGGCGTGCTGGGCCCCGACGAGGCGCTGGTCGAATACCTGGTCACCCCGTCCCGTCTGGTGATTTTCGTGGTTACCCGAAGCGCGGTGCGCAGCGTCGGAAGCGAGATTGGCCTCGACGACCTGTCCCGGCGGGTCAGGCTGGCGCGCGACCTGGTGGGCGAGCCGAAGGGCGGCTCCGGCGCGCATGATGAAGTACTCAGCGGGCTGCACGCCCTGCTGGTGGCGCCGGTCGAGCAGGCCGGGCTGGTCCGGGGAGTCGAGCGGCTGATTCTGATCCCCCATTCGGTGCTCACCTACCTGCCGTTCGCCGCGCTCAAGCGCCCGGGAGGCGGGCGCTACCTGATGGAAGACTACTCCCTGCTCCATCTGCCCTCCGCCGCGACCCTGGCGGTGCTCCGGGGCGCGGACCGGGGTGGGGCAGGGGACCGATCTGGTGGGCGGGGGACGGTCTTCGCGCCTTTCCCGAAGCAGCTGCCCGGATCCCTGCGGGAGGCCCGTGCGTTCCAGCGTGCAGTGACATCGGCGTCCACCGAGTCGGGTCACAGCGCCACCGAGCCGCGGCTTCGCCGCGCGCTCGCCGGAACCGGGACGGTCCATGTCGCGAGCCATGGTGTCATGAACCCCCGGAATCCCATGTTCTCGCGCATCGAGCTGTTTCCCGGAAATGGCGGGGGTTCTGATGATGGCCGGCTGGAAGTCCACGAGCTGATGGAGCTGCGTATCGGGGCTGGCCTGATCTTCCTTTCCGGCTGTGAAACCGGGGCGGGCTCCGCCTGGTCCACCCAGTTCGCCCGGGGTGAGGACTACACGACGCTGGCGCAGGCCTTTCTTTATGCCGGCGCGGGCAACGTGGTGGCCACGCTCTGGCCGATCGGGGACGACGGGGCCGCGGCGTTCGCGGAGAAGTTCTACGTCCACGCCGGAACGGCGACGCCGTCCCGGGCGCTGGCCGCGGCGCAGCGGGAGATCGCCAAGGATCCGAGGTACAGCGACCCCTACTACTGGGCGGCCTACCAGGTGTTTGGACCGGGCGGAGCGGGTGCCGGTTCGCACAGACCCGCCGAGTCGTCCGTTCAACTGAAGTAGCGTTTCCGTGGCGTCCATTCGGGAGAACCTCATGATCGTCTCGCGCCCGTTCATGGCGCGCCGGGCAGGCACGGCGCGAATTCTGTCGCTCTTGCTGCTTGCCGGGTGTACCGCGGAATCCCCCACGTCGTCGGTCCCTCAGGTTCCGAGCTTCGCTCCGGGCAGCGGGGGTGGCCCGTCGGTTCGGTCCACCGAGCCGGATACGGGGCTCCGGAATACCACGCTCGATGTGCGTGTGCTGGGTTCCGGCTTCGACAACGGGTCCCAGGCGGTATGGGCGCTCGCCGGGGACACGGCCTTTGCCACGACCCGGGTCACGGTCAACTCGACCCGCTTCGTCAAGTCGGGGGAGCTGGTGGCCAACATCACCATCGCCGCCGACGCGCCCCTGGCGCTGTTCGACGTGGTAGTGATCACCCTGGCGGGCAAGAAGGGGATCGGGATCGAGAAGTTCGCGGTCCAGGATAGCGACCGGTATACCGCGGTGTTCGGCGATGCCTCCGCCGACCGGGTGCGCAGTGACGACGGGACCGCCTACATGGATGGCAGCCCCGGTTACGATCTGAATTGCGTGACGTCGCAACGGTTTCCCGGCGGACTCTACCAGCTTCGGACCGTCGCGGCCACCGGCGCCTGCAAGGCGGTCCAGCGCCCGGGATGGCGATGGTTCACCTTCGACCTCGGCGCCGGGAACACGCTCGATCTGGATCAGGACGGCACTGCGGAGCCCATCGAGCAGGCTCCCGGCCGCCTGCTCGCCGATGACACGTTCGCCCAGGGCGCGACCGGCACCCTCGGCAAGATCTACATATTCATCGTGAACCCGGACGGCTCCACCGAGTGGGATGCGAAGTACGAGCTGCGGTACCGAGCCGATCTCGCCGTGACTGTTCTGGCCGGCGGCGGCCGCCTGCTCGAGGCCTCGGCCGGCACCGCGACGGTCGACATCTACAACAAGTGGAGGGCCGGGAAGCCCCTCGGATCGCCGATTGCCACCGTGGATCTGCCTTTCACCCTGACGCTGACTCCGGTACTGGCTCCCTAGGGCGGGTGTTCCTTCGGGGGCACTCGATTGTATCACCGCCCGTCAGGGTCCTAACCCGGGCGGGCTTCTGTGTCGTCCAGCGCAGCATCGCAGTGGCGTCCCACCGCACAAACGCGCCGCCGTGCCGTTGAATGAACAGCATCCCGAAGTTCCTCGGCGATCTTTCATCGAACGGAGCGCCCGATGCAACGTGCCCTCACGGCTGTCGTCGTTCTTGGTCTCATGGCCTGCCACGGCGAGGCGCCGATCGCCCCGGAGTCGGCTCGGGAGCCCATCGCCCTGGCGCGGGGCGGCGGGGGTCAGACCCTGTATGCGTTCACCGTCGCCGGGGGGCTGCAGAGCGATCCGGCCCATCCCTTTTCGTCGATGGGAGTGACCGGCAATCCGTTCAGCGGGGCGATCGGCGCCAATCCGGCATACCTGGTGCTTCCGTCGGGCAGCGGCGGCGATCCGTCGGTGTGCGACCAAGATGGCTCAGGCCAGGCGCCGAGCACCGGCGATTGGGGCGGGTATGCCGGGCTGTGGAAGGGAAACTTCACGGTCGCCGCCAAGAAGGGCGGGAGCTCCTATCACGTGACCTACAACGCGACCCGTGATGACGGAACCGGGTGGATCTGGCTGGTAGTCAACGGCCCGGGCGCCAAGAGCACCGACAACCTGACCCTGACGTTCACCAACGTGCGCGGCCTGGTCAGCCTGTATTCGACGCCCACCGGGTCATTCGACCCCCGCGTAGGACCGTTCGACTCTCAAGATCGGTGTCTCACGTTTTCCATTACCGCGACGCCGTGACGGCGGAGGGCAGGCTCATGCTCTTGACTCGAGT
Organism: Gemmatimonadales bacterium; assembly: GCA_035249765.1. Taxonomy (GTDB): domain Bacteria; phylum Gemmatimonadota; class Gemmatimonadetes; order Gemmatimonadales; family GWC2-71-9; genus JABFSM01. Next base: position 3,811 of record DATFGC010000534.1, read on the forward strand.
TCATGGCGCTCCGGCTCTGCGGGTGACCGCGCTCGCCCTCGCATCGTTCATCGCCGGGTGTGGGGGAGCGAGCGGCCCGCTCCCGCCCGATCCGAACCCCACGGTCAGCGCGGCGAGTCCGCTCCATTCATTCCGCGGCACCACGATCGATATTCGGGTGACCGGTGCAAACTTCGAATCGGGCTCCCGGGCGGTCTGGCGAAGACATGGGACTCCCGACACCGCCTACGCGACGACGAGGATCAAGACCATTGCGACCACCATAGTCAGCGCCTCCGAGTTGCTGGTGAGTACTACCATCGAGACGGA
>DATFGC010000535.1:0-2634 GCA_035249765.1 Gemmatimonadales bacterium
CCGCGGTCCTGCGCCGGGCGGTGGTCCTGGCCTGCCGGGCCAGTGCCCGGTGCGAGCCAGCAGCCCGGCCTTCCCGCCGGAGTGCTCTGGTCACCCCGCGGGAGCGTTTCGCGGCGGGCTTCGCCTTGCGGCGGCGCCCCTTGGCGCTGTCGGCCTTCGCCTTGCGGCGGGTCTCCGCCGAGGCAGTGCCTTTGGCCGGTGTGGGCAGCCTGACCCCCGCGCGGCGGGCCTTGGAAAGTCCGATCGCGATCGCCTGCTTGGTGGACCGGGCGCCGTGCTTGCCCTCCCGGATGTGATGAATCTCCTCCCGCACGAATTCACCCGCCTGGGTGGACGGCGACTTGCCCCGGCGCTTGTCCTCCCGGGCCCGGCGAACGGTGGCTGGTTCCGGCATGAGTCCCTCCTTGATTGGCGCTCCTCTGTGGATGACGCCCTGGAAGGGGAGAAGCCCACACCGGTCCTTGCGGTTTGGGGGACAGGATGACCAAATTACGATTTCGGTCATTGGTCATTTCACCCCGCCGGAGGTCCGCCATGTCCGCCCCCGAGATCATCGCCGCCGCCGACCGGCTGCTGGCCCGCTACGGCTACCGGCGGATGACGGTGGAGGACATCGCCCGGGAGGCGAACATGGGGAAGGGGACCATCTATCTCCATTTCCCGAGCAAGGAGGCGGTGATCCTGGCGGTCATCAACCGCCACATCGAAGCCACCCTCGAGGTCCTCCGGCGGCTTGGGGCCGGCCTCGGCCCGGCCGGCGAGCGTCTGGCGGACATGCTGGTTGCCCGGGTCCTGGAGCGATTCGACCGCTTCCAGCCTTACCGGGAGAGCCTCCACGAAATGCTGGCTGCCATCCGGCCGGCCCTGCTGGTCCAGCGGGAGAGCCAGCTCCGCCAGGAAACCAGGATTCTGAGCCGGGTGATCGAGGAGCTGGGAGGTCCGCCCGGAGCAGCCCGGATGCTCCTGGCCGCGACCAATTCCTATCTCCCCTACTACCTGAGCGCCGAGGAGCTTGGCAGCAGGGCCCGGCTGCGCCGGGAAGTGAGTGGGCTGGCGGGGCTGCTGGTGGCTGGGGTGGCCGCGCAGGCGACTGCCGCGCCGGGGCCGGAAGAGGTGGGCTGATGCGATGGCTCGGCGCGGTCATCCCGGCAACCAGGGAGACTCGGTCCGGATCGCCGCCGCCCTCGCGGGAGTGATCGGATGGCGGAGGGAGTACCGTCATCGAGCGGCTCTCCGGCGAATCCTTCGCGGATTTCATCAGGAAGTACGTGCTGGACCGGGCCGGCTGGTGGGCCCGGTGATGGTCGCCCAGGCCACCACCGGATACATTGCCACCGAGTACGGCGGGCGGGACGGCTTCGGGCTGGAGACCCGCGACTGGAATGGAGTCCGGATCGTGGGACACGGTGGTGCATATCCCTGAGTCTCCAACCAGGTGGACTTCTTTTCCGCCCAGCGATACTCGGTCGTGGTCCTGTCGAACGTCAGCCGGAGCGGAGCCCAGGCGCTGGCCAATTACGCCCGGATGCTGATCGCCGGGCGCCATGGGCCACTTCCGAGGTAGCCGGAAGTCCTCCCCCACGCCGGTCTGAGCGATGTCCGATCTTCAAGATCAATTCGGCGGGATCGACATCTACCTGTTCGACCAGCTGCTCCGGGGACAACTGGTTCCAGGCATGCGGGTGTTCGACGCCGGATGCGGATCGGGCCGGAACCTGGTGTACCTGCTCCGGTCCGGCTACGAGGTCTTCGGCATCGATGCGGATCCCCGCTCGATCCAGATGGTCCAGCAGCTCGCCGCGCGGCTCGCCCCGAAGCTTCCTCCGGAGAATTTCCGGGTCCAATCCCTCGAGCAGATCGGCTTTCCCGAGCATTTCGCCGACGTGGTGCTGAGCAGCGCTGTCCTGCACTTCGCGAGGGACGACCAGCAATTCGATGCCATGCTCCGGGGCACCTGGAAGGTGCTCCGACCGGCCGGGCTGCTGTTCTGCCGGCTGGCGTCGTCCATCGGGATGGAGCACCAGGTCAAGCCGATCGCCGGGCGTCGGCATCGGCTGCCGGACGGCTCCGAGCGCTATCTTGTGGATGAGGCCTTCCTGATGAATCTCACCCAAGAGCTCGGCGGGGAGCTGATGGATCCGCTCAAGACCACCGTGGTGCAGGGCCAGCGCTGCATGACGACCTGGGTCGTCCGCAAGAATGCCTAGCCGGTTGGTGTCCTCGTCCCCGATCGCGCTCCTGCTGGCGTTCGGTGGATTGACCGGATGCAAGTCCTCGTCAGCCCCGCCCGCCGGCATGACCACCCGAGACAGCCTGGGCATCCCGATCGTCGAGAACCGCGCTCCGGCGGAAGTTCGGGCACCGTGGATCCTCGATACAAGCTCGGTCGTGGACATTGGGAGCCAGTCCGCCGATCCCAGCCAGGAGTTCAGCGGCTTCGTCATTCCGGTCCTGCTGTCGGACGGCCGCATCGTCGTTGCCAATAGCGGCTCGAGCGAGCTCCGCTTCTTCGGACCCGACGGCGTATGGGTGAAGTCGGTAGGGCGCCGAGGCGGCGGCCCCGGGGAGTTCGAGGATCTCGGCTGGTTGGATGCCGGTGCGGGGGACACCCTGCGGACCTACGACTGGGGGCTC
>DATFGC010000536.1:0-4711 GCA_035249765.1 Gemmatimonadales bacterium
TGCTGTACTTCGGCGCGCCTCGAACTTAGGACTCGTCGAGCGGCATGCTGTGGTGGCAGCTGATCAACTAGTTCTTCCCCGGCTCGACTCAGGGAACCGGCGTCGCTTCCTGCACCCTGCCGCTCAGGGTCCGGAGGAAAGCCACCAGGGCGGCTCGCTCACCGGAACCAAGCGGTATCGCCCGGATCTCAGGATCGAGGTTCGGGTTGGAGCTCCCTCCCCTGGCATAGAAGTCCACCACCTCTTCGAGGCTGACAAGGCTGCCGTCGTGCATATACGGGGCGGTGCGGGCCACCTCGCGCAACGTGGGCGTCTTGAAGGCGCCGAGATCCCCGGCGCGACGGGTGACTTCGAACCTGCCGCCATCGCTGAATCGGCCGGACTGCCAGGCCACGCCGGTGTTGTGGAACTTTTCGTCGCTCAGGAGCGGCCCGGTGTGGCACCGGTCGCAACGGGCACGCCCCTGAAACAGCGCGAGGCCTCGCCGTTCGAGCGAGTTCAGGGCCGTCGAGTCCCCTGCGACGAACCGGTCGAACCGGGAGTCGCCGCTGCGGATCGAGCGCAGATACCCTGCCAGAGCCTCGCCCAGCACGGCACCTGAGGGAGGCCCCCCTCCCGCGGCCTCAAACGCACGGACATAACCCGGGTGCCGAGCCAGCCGCTCCACTGCGACCTGGACCGTGAGGTCCATCTCGGCGGAGTCCTGAATTGCCCGAAGTGCCTGGGCTGCCAGAGTTCCGCCTCTCCCGTCCCAGGCGAACGCCATTCCATAGCCCCGGTTGAGCAGGGTGGGCGCGTTCCGTCGACCCACCCGGCCGCCGATACCCCTGGCGCGCGGCTTCCCATCGGTAAAGGCCCGGCTGGGCCGGTGGCAGGCGGCACAGGACACAGTGGAGTCGCGAGACAGGACAGGATCGAAAAAGAGCCGCCGCCCGAGTGCGACCATCTCGGGCGGGGTCTCTCGGAGCGGCGCCGGAACATAGAGATCCAGTCCCGCCAGCGGAGCCGGACGGTCCGTGGTCACCTGAGCTCTCACCCCCGGCGCAGTGCAGAGCGCTCCGAGGAGGAGGGCCAGCCGGCTCAGGGCGTAGCCCGCCGCTGCCATGGAAATCCCTCCATGATCCAGAGCTCGCGCAGAATGGACATGGTCGTGATCGCCACCCGCTGTCCGTTCCCGTCAAAGTCCAGCTCGGCCAGCTGGCGCCAGTCGAGTCCGAGATCGATTCGTCGGGCAGATCCGCCCTCGGAGCTGGCATGCCAGAGGTCACCCCGCTCATGCTCCGCCCGGAAGGCTCCGAACAACAGGTTGCGGCCGTCGGGATGCCAGCGCACCACGCCGATCTCCTGATCCGCCGCCACCCGGGCGATTTCCTTCATCGGTCCTCCGGTCACGGGCATCAGGTACAGCACGTTCGAGATGGCGCGCGTCGTGTCGGCCGGCAGTGCCAGCGCGAGGGTATTGCCGTCAGGCGACAATTCCCAGGTGTGCATGTGCCCCCGGACCAGCCAGCGTCCCGCCTGAAAATCCCCGCCCGGCGACCGGTGCACTCCCTCGCGCACCAGGAGCGCATCCTCTCCCGGTGCGACGGGGAGATCTCCCTCACTATGCCGGCGCAGGTCGCTCTGGCCGAAGAGCCGGAGCTTGAGCTCAGCCAGCCGCTGGGTCTGCCGCGGCGTGGCATAGCGGAAAATGCCCCCGGCGACTCCGGCCGCGTGATGCACCACGGCTTCCGCTACTGCCGTGCCGGTTGCCAGGTCCACCCGCCAGGTGACCCGCCGAAAGTCGCTCGGCGCCGGGTCGCCGGCCGCGCCCCCCTCGAGCAGCACCGCCGTGCCGTCCGCGGTCCAGGAGGGACGGGTCGCGCGAGTGAGCACCCGGAAGGGCAGCCGATGGCTGCGCTCTTCGCCGCCGGTCGCTGAGGCCACGACCAGGTGCGGCGTCCTGGCTTCGGCGCCGCGATTGGAGAGGTAAGCCACCCGAGACCCATCAGGCGACCAGGCCGCCCGCCAGTTACGCCCCACGAAACTTCCGGTGAGCGGCCTCAGGGAACTCAGCGACGGTGCAGGGCCGAAGTCGAGCACGCCCAGGGAGATGTCCGATTCATTCCGTGGCGTGGCGTAGCTCAAGGCTCCCGCTCGGGTGAAGCCGATGAGCCGCGCGCTCCCCAGATCGGGGCGGATCAGTTCCGGTTCGCCGGCGGCCTTGCCACCCGCGACCCGCACCGCCCACAACCCCTGCTGACCCGAACGGCCGCTCAGGAACACGACCCGGCTGCCGTCCGGCGTAAAGAATCCGCCCGGCTCGTCCGCCGGGTGGGCCGCCAGCCGGACTTCGGAGGAGCCATCCGCGGCCAGGAGAAACAGGTCGTGATCCTCCGACCCTTCACCCTGGTGGTAGTCGTAAAGGAGGTAGCGCCCATCGGATGAGACCGAGATGGCATGGGGCGCGTGGGCATCCAGTGTCTTGACGATCCGGCTTGCGCCGTCGCGGGAAGAGATCAGCACGATGCGGTAGCGCTCATCCCACCCCTTGACCCGGGCGGCGATGAAGCCGCCGGGGCCGGACCACTCCATCGGATCGAGGTTGGCGAACTGCTCGTTGTTCACCAGCAGGGTGTTCCCTCTCCCGTCGGCACCGACCAGCCAGAGGTCCTGGTGGGTCCAGGTGGTATCCCACAGCGCATAGGCCAGCCGCTGCCCGTCCGGCGACCAGACCGCATCCGAGATGTACACATCCGTTTTCGACTGGGAAGGCCGGTTGGTCACCAGACTGGCCCGACGGGAGGTCAGGTCGAACAGCGCCAGATCGGCGTTTCCCCGCAGGCCCTCCAGCTTGATGGTGCCCCAGTCCACGAAGGCCACCCGTCCCCCATCGGGAGAGAGCGGGTTGGCCCCCAGGCCGGTGCGAGTGGACCAGAGCTGGCGAGCGATGATGCCGGACCCCGATTTGCCGCCCCCGGGCGACCGGACCAGAACGGCCAGACGCTGCCGCGCCCGTTCCGCCGGATCCTGCTGGTCCGAGTATTCCGCCAGCACGCGACGGTAGACCCCCACGGCGCTGTCGCTTCCCATGGTCTCGTACACGAGCGCCATCTGCACCAGGGCGCGTGCCGCGGTGGACCGGTCGCCTCCGGGACCCGCCAGGATTCGCTGGTAGAGCCGGAGCGCCGCAGGAAGATCGCCGCGGACCTCGTGCTGATAGAGCGCCGACTGGAGCAGCTCGGCCGGCGCCTGGCTCTGGGCCGAGGCTGCCGGGCCGAGCAAGATGAGCAGCGCGGCAACCGGAGTCTTGGTACCCATGCTCCACCTCCAGGAAGGACCCATCTCACCTGCCTTCCGCGAAGCTAGGAAAAGCCGCCAGGCCTTGCCCGAAGATCGGGTTGGGATCCCGTGAAGTGTCGGTGAAGCGCCCGGGCCCGCTATTCCGCGAACCGGTACCCGACCCCGCGAACGCCCACCAGCCAGCGGGGTGAGCCGGGGTCATCCTCCAGCTTGCGCCGCAGGTTGGCAAGGTGGGTATCCACGGTGCGCGGGAAGACGGCGGTCGCATCGTCCCACAGGTGCTCCAGGATTTCGGTCCGGCTCACCACCCGGTCGCGCCGCTCGTACAGAAAGCGCAGCAGCGCGAACTCCAGCGCGGTGAGCGGTACGGTTCGCCCGGCTCTAGTGGCGTCATGTTTGCGAAAGTCGACCCGCACGTCGCCGAACGCGCACTGGAACGCGTCCTCGACCGGGGGCCGGGTTCTCCGCAGGATGGCCCGAACCCGGGCCAGCAATTCCCGGCGGCTGAACGGCTTGGTGACATAGTCGTCGGCGCCCAGCTCCAGGCCGGTTACCCGGTCGATCTCCTGGGTCCGGGCGGTAAGCATGAGAACAGGCGTGGTGATCCGGCCGGCACGGAGCCTCCGGCAGACCTCCAAACCGTCCAACCGGGGGAGCATGAGGTCCAGGATGATCAGGTCGTAGGCGGCGCCGGTCGCCCGAGCCAGCGCTTCGAGTCCATCGCCCACGGCGTCCACCTGATAGCCCTCCATCGCCAGGTCGTCCTGGAGCGCCATGCGAATGCTCTCCTCGTCCTCCACCAGGAGGATGCGGCCCGCGCTCCACTCCGTGGGGGTGGCCGGCAGGGGGATCATGCGCTGGTGCCGATCGGCAGGCGAATGGTGAAGGTGCTGCCCTGCCCCAGGGCGCTTTCGACCCGCACGACTCCGCCGTGGGCCTCGACGATCTTCCGGACCAGGGTGAGGCCGAGCCCGCTTCCCCGCACCGAGCGGGTCATCTCATCACCACCCCGGTAGAAGCGCTCGAACACCTTCTCCTGCTCGTCGCGATGAAGGCCGGCGCCCCAGTCCCGGACGCTCAGCACCAGGTGGGCGTTGTCCCGGAACCCGCGGACCAGGATGTCGCGGGAGTCCCCTGAGTACTTGATGGCGTTGTCGATCAGGTTGCCGAGCGCACGGGCGAAGGTCTCGCGATCCAGCCGAGGCCGGGGAAGCGACTCATCCACCTCGGCCACCAGCCGAAAGCCCTCATGGGCCACCCGCTGTTGCGCTGCCGCCGTCACCTGTTCCACGAGCGTGCGGACGTCCACCGGCTCCAGCCGCAGGGATCCCTGCCGGTCCTCCATCCGCGCGGCCTCCAGAACGTTTTCCACCAGGTGTGAGAGCCGCTCGCTCTGTTGCAGCAGGACCTCGTAGTACTGCTGCCGTCG